>JAFROA010000398.1 GCA_017429885.1 Bacteroidales bacterium
AAAAGCTATTGAAAACCGCTGAGGGTTATTATGAAAAACAGTACTTTACAAAAGCGATAGAGTGCTATAAGAAAATCAAAACTATCAATCCCCGAGATCCAAATATTGACCATTATATAATGCTTTGTGAGCAGGGAAGGGATGGCTTTCTTGCTCAAAAGGCAATTGATACAGATTGGAATAATGCGCAATCTCTGAATGATCTTTATGCATTCGTGAGACAATATCCTAATTCCAAATATGCAGCATCGGCAAAAGAGAAAATAAAACGGCTTGAGATTTCTGCTGATGAAGAAAGATGGAGAGGTGCAAGTCGCATAGGTACAATAACTTCATACGAAGGTTATCTTGCAAGAAAGACATCCTATTCTCAACACGAAGAAGATGCGAAGCGTATGTTGGCTCAACTCTATGAGAAGGAAGGGAACGAGTCTTTCTCATTAGAGTTTTATTCATCTGCTATGGCCAGTTATAAGAAGGCTATTAGTAACGGCGGAAATCTTGAAATGAGTGAGAATTATCAGTACTGTAGATTTCAAGTTGAAGATGGTTGGAAGACTAATTCAACGGCGATTTCTGATTATTTATGTCGTTTCCCTGATGGGATATTCACGTCTACCGTTCGTGGCTATAAAGTCCAGAATGAAGTTAGGAACGGCCATTTTGAGGAAGCAAGAAGAGAAGTTAACTCTCCTGGTGCTATCTATGATGGTAAAACATACCACGATAAAAAATGGTGGTTAGATTACATTAAAAAGAATGAGCGTGAACATAAAAGACGAACTCGTAGATAGATTATTATTTAGGTATCATTATCCATATTCTGTCGGGAGAGGTATTGTAACCTTGGTGCAACTGAGTACTATTTATTAATTCGTAATTCTGGAGGATATCCTGACGTGTAAAATAGCTTTAACCTTTTTATTTGATATTTAGACAGATGGTTACATTCTTTAGATAGCTGCATATCTTAATATACAAACTGTATCAATAATGGAATTTATTTGGTTTTAAAGCTTACCGATGCTGGTTTCTTTCCTCTTGATGAATCAGTGCTATAAGAGAGGATTGGTTGACGGCGGATTCGCAGCTCTGCCATGTTTGATACCCCTTGTCAATATCATAATGATATTTGTGTATATTGGCAAATTGATGAAATAAACAATCTCAATTGAAGTTTGAAACCTCATATCATGATCTGGTTTTTCCTTATTCCTGTGGCGTTATTACTGATTGGCCTGGCGGATCTTCCGACGGGTTACTACACCCTGGTCAGGATTGTCGTATGCATTGTGAGTGCGTTGTGCAGTTATTGGAGTTACAAAACCGACGAAAAGGTCGGTGTGGGAACGATAGTTTATGCGTTACTAGCGTTATTGTTCAATCCAATCATCCCTGTTTATCTTCATGATAAGGATGCGTGGATGGTGATTGATATTATCGCGGCAGTCCTGCTAGTCGCTAAGTATGTGTCAATGAAGTCGAAGAATCAAATTGATTAGGATATCACATATAGTGTTTAGTTATGGGAATTGCTATTTTTATCATAAACCTTATTCTTGCCTATTTCGTCGCAAAGTATGGTGAGGAGCATGGCGAGAGCTTCGGTTTTTTGTTCATCGTCTCTGCTCTGGTATCTTCATTAGTCGGCTTTCTGATCGCCTTGGCAAATAAGAAGTATTGAGATAATTATTGACTGATAATATAGGGCGACATGATCTTTTGTGTAATTGCGATATGTGTTATCGTTGTTGTTTTGTTTTTATTCTATCGTGATAGAATTCATATGGTTGAGTGTCAGAAAGATGCTGGGACGAAACTTGATTCTTTAGAAAGAACGGTGGATCGACTTCTCGTGCGAATGAATAAAGCTGATGAGACCTTGAGGGTGTTGAATACGGAGAACCAAAAGATTGCAAGTCAAGTGAAGGAAAAGAATAAACAAGTAACCCTGGAGTCGGTGCGGCTTGCAGTGCGTTATAATGGTTTTTCTCCGGAAATCATAGGTACTCATGCTAAAGAATGGACAATTGTAAGTTTTAAAGTCGAAGACACGATTATACGCATTGACACTTCTCGCCTTCCTTACTTGGTTTTTCAATTGGTCTATAGTCTTAAACTAGAGGATTATGATACTGAATTATTATCACTTGCCGCTTCTGAGGTTACCTCAAGGATGATTATTGGGAAAGTGGTTTTAAGTCTTGAGAATAAACTGCTCTCCTTTGATGCCGAGATGTTATGCCATTCATATCACCAATTGCGGGATGATTTTAAGGGTTATTTGAATATTCTATTTGAAACACAGTCGCATTTTACTGAGACTTATGAGAGACTTAAAGAGGAAAAGGAGAAGGCAGAGAAGGCTCTAGATAACGATGAGTCGATAGCTGAAATAGCTCAGTCATTTAAGTCTCCATCTTCGGGAAAACTATCATAGTTATTATTTAGATTATTATGACAAATTATTACGCTTATCGAAACTGGCTCGTGAAAATAGATGCGCCATTATTTGGTAGCACTAAGGCTTTTATTTTCAACTTGGAATCAGGAGAACTTCACTCATTTCTGGCGCAGGCCAGGGATACTCATACTTTTATTTGTCAGTATATCGACTTCAACTATGGTGATAGTACTGATTTCAGCAAAGGTTTTGGAGCATTGATGTATCTTTCTGGCAGAGACGCTCAAATGGCCAAGGAGATTTTCAATCGTTATTTCTAAGTTTGGGAATCTGAAATGTCTAGTCCAATAGAACTCTGCAAGTTCTGCAAGAAGCGGAGCTTCAGCATGGAGCAGGGGATAACCTGCGGTCTAACAGGAGGTAGGCCCTCTTTTGAGGGTGAATGTCTTGATTATGAACTGGATTCTGAGGAGAAAGAGAGAGTTGAGCGCCAACAGGAAGAAGATTTGAAGTCTGCTAAGCTGACAGGTTTCCCTGCTTTCTACATCTATTTCGCGCTCCCGATCGGATTGATCTGGACGCTGGTCAGCCTAATTACAAGTTTTAGCGCTGAGTCTTATGCAGGGAACCGATTTTTGATGGCTGGCGACATCGTATTATGGTTCTTCTATTTCTACTTCAGCATTTACACTATCTACGCTTTTGTGAAGAGGAAACCGGATGCTGTGTTCTTCGCCAAGTACCAGCTTATCATGGTATTCCTGACTAATCTGCTGGTGCTGATTGGTGGAAGACCTCCGTCACTCTGGAGCCCGAGGATTACTTGTCATAAAGAACGGACTAAAACCGCCGATTTCTCGCTGAAACACACCAATTTTTGTGACATTTAGCGAAGAAAAATATTTTTACTTGCTAAATGTCGTTACTTTTACTAACTTTACGCAAGTAAAAATGGAAGCCATGGAAATAATAGGTCGTAAGGAAGAATTGGCGGAACTTAGGATTGTCAGGGAATCTAACGATCCGGAATTCGTGGTAGTCTATGGGAGAAGGAGGGTCGGTAAGACTTTCCTGGTAAACCAATTCTTTGGAAATGATTTCGTTTTCAAGGTTACTGGAATTGCCGAAAGAGGAGAAAAGAAAAAGCAACTGGCTAATTTTGGCGAATCTCTCAGAAGATATGGATCTCCCTTGTGTCCTGATCCGGGATCATGGACTGAAGCTTTTGCCATTCTGAGAGTCCTTCTTGAAAACTCTCGTTCCCGGAAACGCAAGGTGGTCTTCATTGATGAATTGCCTTACATGTACACCAAACGTTGTGACTTGGTTTCCGCATTGGAACACTTCTGGAATGATTGGGGGAGTACACAACCGAATTTGCTCCTTATTGTCTGCGGGAGTGCGACATCATGGATTGTGAAGAACATCGTCAACAACAAAGGTGGGCTGCACAATAGGTTGACACGCAAAATATATCTTCGTCCTTTCAACTTGGCCGAGACGAGGGAGTATCTTGTCAGCAGAGGGATTATCCTTGAGGAGAAGGATTTGGTGGAAACTTATATGGTGATGGGAGGAATCCCATATTATCTCCGGATGTTGGAAAAAGGCAAGAGCCTGGCGCAAAACATCGATGAGATGTTCTTCGTGCGGAAAGGGAGGCTTGACGGGGAATTCAACAATCTGTACTCCGCCTTGTACGAAGAAAGTGATAATTATGTCAAGGTGGTGCGGGCAATCAGCAGGCGGAACCGGGGCTTGACGAGGGATGAGATCATCAAGGAAACAGGGATGCCTAATGGTGGCGGGTTGACCAACATATTGCAGGATCTTGACCAGTGTGACTTGATCCGTAGTTACACTTCGTATGGGAAAAAAAAGAAGGGAATGTTGTACCAGTTGACCGACTTCTACACCTTCTTCTACTTCAAGTTTATAGAGAAACACACTCCATCAGAAAAGGGTTTCTGGAGATTCCAATTGAACACTCCGGCGTTGAATGCATGGGCTGGTTATGCCTTTGAGCAACTTTGTCTTTGTCACTATCCCATGATCGAGCGCAGCCTTGGCATCAGTGGTATCCAGACAAATGTCTCTTCTTGGCAAGGAGAAGGGGCCCAAGTCGATTTGCTTATTGACCGGGCTGATCGGATTATCGACTTGTGCGAAATCAAATTCTGGTCAGGAGAGTTCACCATCACGAAAAGATATGCCGAAGACTTGAGGAATAAGATCGCTGCTTTCATGGAGGATTGTAACCCGCGTAAGGCGACTCACTTGGTGATGATCACGACTTATGGTGTCAAAAGGAACGAGTATTATAATATGATTCAGAACGAAGTCACGATGCATGACTTATTGGGCTGACTACAATAAAATGTTCAAACAACTCTTCATATTCGTATCGCTGTTCTTCTCCCTCTCTACTGAGGCTAAAGAGCCTGATTATTCGGCACTTGTCCAGGCCGGAAGGGAAGCTGTGACAGTAATGGAATCTGTGCAGGGGAGGCTTGCGGGGCTGATCCGTCCTTTCCTCAAGATGCTGGATGACGGTGTCCAGGAGGTCTCGAAGGATTACTGGGACAAGAATGTAACCCCGGTCTTGCTTGATGCCGATAAGGATTTGTCGGCACTGCCGGAACGGCTTTATTCTGTCC
>JAFROA010000035.1 GCA_017429885.1 Bacteroidales bacterium
ACATCCGGGCAGATGAATGGTCTCCTCAATGGTTTCATAAAGGATTATTATGAATATGCCCTTTGGTCCGAGCGGATTAATGGCCGGGAAACCACCAAAGCTAAAACCGCCCTTAAAGAGTATCTGGGAGATACTTACCCTAACGCCGCCTGGAACGAGTGCTATTCATTGATGAACCGTTATTGGAGCGGCAGAAAGGCGGATGTGGAGGCGTTTGTCTCAAAATATGAAGGCAAGGCGATAAATCTGTTCGGAAAGTCTATGCTTTTCGAAGATCGGATGACGTATCTCTCGAGGGAGAAGGGTAGTGAGGCGGATTATAAAGCCTTGTACGCCGAGATCAAAGCCGCGGAGAAAGAGCGTATTACTTATAAATCCGGGGTGGACTCCAAGATCGCAGGAACTATAGACAACTTTAAGAATCAACTGGAAGTACTTGAGGATAAGGATGTCTCACTCTTTTTTGAAGGTAATGACATAGTTGTGACCTTGAGAAATCTCCCGAGTGTTGAAGTCTCGATGTTCCTCGATGATAAGGAAGGTACCCCGTTGTTCAAGAAGACCTTGGACAATCCCCGGAAGAGTTTTTATGTCCGTGACACTGTGAGGGTTCCCATCCCCAGGTGCGATGACGGCAATTATATTGTCAAGGCCAAGAACGGCAAGATCGAGACTCAAGGTAATTATGTTCCAAAGACTTTGTCGATAGCCTTGAGGGAGGATTATGACGGCCGCAAGTTCTATGTCGCCAACTATCTGTCCGGAGAACCGCTTAAGAAGGTGGATCTCGCGCTCATTCATTCAGGAAAGTTATTGGCTGAGGCCAAGGATATTCCGGTCGAGGGTTTCACGCCTCTTCCTGAGGAATTCGGGAAGGTGATGAAGTCTGATGTTTATTACGACCTCAGGGCCTCTTGGAAGGATCCGGATGGCTTCCTCCATTTCTCAAAAGAGCAGAGTCTGCATAACTCCAGGGATTATTACAGTGAGCGTAAAGGTTATGTTGGCAAGTACTGCGACATATTCACCGACAAGACCGCATTCAATCCAGGAGAGACCGTTAAGTTCAAGGCTGTCCTTTACATCGGCAATCAATATGTGAGTTTCAAAGCTTTCGAAGCGGGAGAGGATGTCGAAGCCATATTCGTCAACGCCGAGGATAATGAGATCGCGAAGGCTGAACTGAAAACCAATGAGTTCGGTTCAGTGGCAGGAGAATTCAAAATTCCAGAAGGGGAGCGTAACGGCAGATTCACCATCAAGATCCGCTACAATAACAGTACGATGGAGTCCAAGTCAATTGTCGTGGACGAGTTCGTCCTCCCGACTTACGACCTCTCATTCGAGAGCGTGGACAAGCTTTATTTCATGGGCGATGAGATTGAGGTGAAAGGAAAGGTCTCAAGCTACAGTGGTCATCCTCTCGACGCCGCCGAGGTGACTTATGTTGTCGACAGTTGGGGCACCATTGTTACTGACGGGGAGATCAAGCTCGAGTCCGACGGCTCATTCGCCCTGAAATTCCCGTCTCTGGACAACAGGTATGGGTACAGGGTCACGGTCAAGGTGAAGGACGCCACCGGTGAGACAAGTGAGTTCTCAAGGAGGGTCTTTGTGCTGAACTCTTTCAACATCGACATGGATCTAGAGAATGCCGCGGTTGGTGACGTCTCCCTTGGAAAAGGCAAGTACGGAAATTGTGAGCTGTTGGCTGGGAAAGTGGCCAAAGTCACGTTCACCTCAAGGAATACTGAGGGCCAGAAAGTGCCTGTTGACATCAAATATGAGTTAAAGGACAGCAAGGATGCCGTGGTTGCTAGCGGCGAGGCCGAATCGGGCTCCACTAAGGAGATAAGCATCCCCGCCACAGGTATTTACAAGCTTGTGGCATCCGCGAAAGTCAAGACCACTGACGATAAGGAAATATCGTCAAAGTCAGAGATGTCCTTCCTTGTCGTCTGTGATGAGGATCAGGCCATTCAGGCTGATGTGGAGAATTTCTTCAAACTGGTAGGTCCTTGCACTGACTGCTCGGTGAAGGACGGAGAGGAGATCAAGGTTCAGTTCGGAGCTGGAGCCGGTCCTGTATGGGCGGTCGCCGAGCTCTTTGATGAGCAGAGAAAACCTCTCGGGCGTGAGCTGATCCAATTGAATGGGAAACCAGGTTCCGATGGGTCAATAAAGACTCTTTCTTTTGAGTATAAGAGTGAATATCCTGACGCTTTGACGCTGTATATCTTCTACTTCCGTAATGGGACTCACTACGTTTTCCATCGCGAGTTCCAGAGGGAGAAGACTATCCTGAGTCTGCCTCTGACGTTCACATCATTCGAGGATAAGGCTTATCCAGGAAAACAATATTCCTTTACCTTAAAGTCAGATCCTGGGACTGAGATGGTCGCCGCCATTTTCGATAAGGCCTCTGAGAGAATATCTCCGAATATCTGGGAGACCGTCAATCTTGTCAACCTTGGCGCCAGACCGGTATATTACGATGTGATGGACGGCAGCATTGATCGTGGCAGGATTTACGATTATGATGACAGGAGGATGATGAAGTCCCGCGCCGTGGCCGGGGCAAAGAACGAGGCCATGGTGCTTGAGGCCGCCCCGATGGTGGTGGAGGAGAGCGCGATGATGATGGACAGGGTGAGTGAAGAATCGGTTGATTCCGCCGCTGAGCTGGATGAGGTCGGGGTCCGTTCCGACTTCTCGACCGCTCTCGCTTTCGAGCCTTATCTAAGGACAGACGGCAACGGCAACGCCACTTTGAAATTCAAGACTTCTGACAAACTCTCCACCTTTGTGGTGCAGGTTTTCGCTCACACTAAGGAGATGAAGAACGCCCTGTTGAGGCAAGAGATGACAGTCTCAATCCCGGTGAAAGTCAATGTTGTCGAGCCGAAGTATATTTATAAGGGCGATAAGTATGTTCTTCACGCTACGGTGTCGAGTTCTTCAGACAAGCCGGTTTCCGGAACGGTTGCCCTGCAGACCTATGCCGGGTCCGATCACGAGGGTGCCAAACCGTTCGCCACTCTTTCCAAGAAGGTGACTGTTCTCGCCGGTAAGTCCGTTCCGGTAGAGTTCACCGTGGATCCTAAGGGACAT
>JAFROA010000399.1 GCA_017429885.1 Bacteroidales bacterium
GGCTGCCCGCCCGTTTCAGGTAGCGGCTGTCCGGCCGTATGTAGAGCGCGGCATTCGCCAGGCCTGTAGAAGTTCACCGTCGGCTCACCTTCGCCGGAGCGATGATCGAACCCAGCGTCTAAACCAACCTTCAGGATCCCTCTAAGCTTCTCAGCCGAGAACGGAGTGAAAGGCTCGAACGCGATGGCGAGGTTGGCGCATATCTGGAGCGAGGTGTAGAGGATTGAAGCGGTGCGGTCCATGTCGGTCTTCGCGACTTTCCAAGGCTCGGTGTCGGAGATGTACTTGTTGCCTATTCGGGCTATGTTCATGGCGTCTTTAAGAGCCTCCCTGAAATGGAAGCCTTCAAGATTGGCCTCAAGGCTGCGGCGAAGCTCAGGAAGCTGCGAAAGTGTCTCAGCATCAATAGCTTCTGGCTTCAGGTTCTCAGGAACTCTGCCTCCGAAATATTTTTGTGTCAGGACAACCGCCCTATTGACGAAATTGCCCAGGATGGCCACCAGCTCGCTGTTGTTCCTCTGCTGGAAGTCCTTCCATGTGAAGTCATTATCCTTTGTCTCGGGAGCATTGGCGCAGAGAACGTAACGAAGGGTGTCCTCCTGGCCGGGGAAGTCGTCGACATATTCATTGAGCCAGACAGCCCAGTTGCGAGAGGTCGAGATCTTGTCGCTCTCAAGGTTTAGGAACTCATTTGAGGGCACATTATCCGGAAGAATGTAGTTTTCGCGCGCCTTCAGCATCGAAGGGAAGACGATGCAATGGAAGACGATGTTGTCCTTTCCGATGAAATGAATAAGGCGGGTGTCCTCATCCTTCCACCATTTCTCCCAACTCTGAGGCAGAAGCTCTTGAGTATTAGATATATAACCTATCGGAGCGTCAAACCAGACATAGAGAACCTTGCCCTCGGCGCCCTCGACCGGCACTGGGACTCCCCAGTCGAGGTCACGGCTGACTGCCCTCGGCTGAAGTCCGCCATCCAGCCAAGACTTACACTGGCCGTAGACATTTGATCTCCACTCCTTGTGGTTCTCTAGAATCCAGTCACGGAGCCACGGCTCGTACTGATCCAGAGGAAGATACCAGTGGGTGGTCTTTTTCTTTATCGGCTCGGCGCCGCTTAGTTTGGACTTCGGGTTGAGGAGTTCCTCAGGGCTCAATGTGCTACCGCATTTCTCGCACTGGTCGCCATAGGCGTTCGGATTGCCGCATTTGGGGCAGGTGCCGACGATGTACCTGTCGGCAAGGAAGGTCTTGGCCTCAGGGTCATAGTACTGCTCGCTTTCCTTGGTGATGAACTTGCCTTTGTCGTAGAGCTCACGGAAGAACTCGGAAGCGTTCTTGTGATGCACCTTGGAAGTGGTGCGGGAATATATGTCGAAATTGATACCCAGTCTTGTGAACGAGTCCTTTATGATGCCGTGGTACTTGTCCACGATATCCTGCGGAGTCACACCATTCGCCCTCGCCTTGATGGTGATGGGCACGCCATGCTCGTCTGAGCCGCAGATGAAAAGGACATCCTCGCCCTTCATCCTCTTGTATCTCACGAATATGTCAGCAGGCACATAGACTCCGGCCAGATGGCCGATATGCACGGGGCCGTTAGCGTACGGCAGCGCGCATGTCACAAGCGTTCTCTTGAAACTCTTCTCCATAAGCTATGATGTAAAGATTCGCGAAGTTAGTAAATTCCTCGGTATGTTCCACAAGGAATATTATTTGTAGGGTTTTGAGATGGTATTTTATGAACACAAAATGAGACATCGTTCTATATTGGCCGCCTTGGCGTTGGCCGTTCTTCCTGTTTTAGCCTCAGCCCAGACCAAGCCCCGGAACCTGAATAACCTTTCCGATGACTTTGGCCTTTATGTCGGAGCCTATATGCCGATGTACAAAGGTCATGAGGCCGATGTCGTGTACGGTCTGACATACGGCCATTTCAATCCATCCGGTCTGGGATTCAGGGCAGGACTTCAGTTCATTCCCCGTGTCGCCGAAGTAGATCAAACCTTCGGTCTTCCTGTCGCTTTCTCTTATCGTACTCCGGCCAGGAACACTGAAGGGCGTGTGAAAAGCGGGGCGATCGCTGCGGGAGAAGCCTTTGGCTATGAGGCCATTATGGGATATAGAGATCCTCTTCGTGGCGCTCTTGCCGCTTTTATTGCCAACCTGTTCAGTCAAGCTGAGTTCTTCGTCGGGGTTACCCCCGGGCTTGTGTTAGGAGGGAACTCTCCTGTCGAGACAGCCAGTTGGGGGCCCTCTTTTTCTAATCAGCAGAATTCCTGGACTAAGAAAAACGGCGACTTTTTGATGACCTTGGATGCCGGTGCCTGCGCCAACTACAGGATCTGGCGATTCGACCTGAAATTAAGTCCCGCAGTTCACTACAACATCACCAAAAACTATATCTACCACACTGAAACCGCTCATTTAGAGCAGGGTACGAATGATGTTCCCGTAAGTGTGTCAGACAAGCCGCTCCGCTGGTTCTTCTCCATGACCGCCGGCCTGTCATTCAGGTTCTGACGGTGTCATTTAGAACCAAGCCCAAGACTCTGTGTTTCGGCATAGCTATTCTTCGCTCTGCTCAGAATGACAATCCGTCATCGCCTGCAATGGTGTTAATGTCATCCCCGACTTGACCGGGTATCTCCCGCACTCCCTCCGACGAGGCGGCACACCCCTCGCTAGACGTCGCCCGGACTAGTCGCATCGGCCAGGCTGGCGGCTTCGCTAACTCGGGCCTTCCGGCCCTCAGACAGACGCTCCGCTTCTCGCCGCCCGGCTCTCGCTCCCTACGTCCGTTCTCCTAAGTTCGCTTCGGGTCGTCCGCCTCGCCGGCCATGACCGGCTATCCCCGCTGTCATCCCGCGCGGAGCGAAGAATCAGCCCGAAGTGCAATACAGGATACTGTGAGCCACATCCACCTGCGAACCCCCGCCTCAAAACTGGGATATCCGCAAGCCAATCACCCCTACATCCCCCTGCAGGGCAATTGCGCTTCGCCAAACTGGCGCACGCCCGCATGTGCGCTAGCGCATTCTCAATAGCGTCATTGTGCGCCGAGGCCCCAGATTGAGCCTTGGCGCACAGTGAAATGGAAAGAAGCAAGCCCAAACGGGCATTACTGTGCGCCAGTTTGGCGATAAAAGCGGTTGCTGAGGTTGGCAGGGGCGAAGAAAACAGTCTTTGTGTCGCTGACACGAAAGGCTTTCTTGTGGGAAACAAACCAGTTGGCGCCACCGGTTTTATTGAGAGCGGGGAATTCGTACTGCTTGCCAGCCGTCAAGGTTCTGCCCTCGCAGTAGAGCTTATAGACTTTGTCCGCCCTGTTGTCGCCCACTTCAAACAGATAATCCTTCTCTACGTCGGGTTCGGTAAGGCGCCCGGTGAAGAGCAGGCCGCCGGCATCCATCGCACCCCGAATGCGGTCTCCTGCCTCAACGGATTCATCCTCGATAATTTCTCCGGTTTCCATATTTATACCGGTAGCAACGACAGGTGTCAAAGATGAATTTGCAAAGGTGTATATCTGATGGCTTGTTTCTCCGTCAGGCGGCAGGTTCGGGACATAGAAATACGTCAAGCCTTCCGGCCGCTTGAGATTGATGGTGGCTTTGATTACATATGTCCTATTGTCGTCAGGTCCACATGTGTACCGAACATTTGGTTCGAACATATAGTAGAGGTTCGTATTTACGGGGGCCCCGCCATCACCAAGCCACTCCGAGAAATAATAGATATTTGAATCGCTTTCGCTTTTATTTACCCTTAAGCCATCGCCGGGAAAGTGTACGGCGTGAAACAACTGTTCACCGCCGTTAGTAATCTTGTCGAAGAATGATTCACCTTCACCTGCATCTAAGAAATCAGAACTTTCCCAGGTTTCGGTCTCCAATCTAATAATGTCGGTGGAAGGGGCAAGATATGCCTCCCGGGTAGAGATGTCTTCAATCATACTTATTGTATTCAAAAATCAGGTTTGCTCCGCAAAAACAGTGAATTCTTTCATATTATCAGAATATCTAACTACTTCAATGTCTCCGTGAGAAGAAAACGAACAAAAGTAGGGAGAAAATCATAAATAGTAGGAAGAAAAATATTACTTTTGCACAATAAATGGACAGATTTATGGCAAAGTCAGGGCAGTTAATCGAATTGATAGAACGTTATAAGCAACTCGGGATCGACACGCAGATGGACTATGAGAAGTTCTATCTGTATTCGATCATTACCCACTCGACGGCCATTGAAGGGTCGACAGTGACGGAGATTGAGAACCAGTTGCTCTTCGATGAGGGAATCTCAGCGAAGGGGAAGACTATCACCGAACAGATGATGAACCTTGATCTCAAAAGGGCGTATGAGGAAAGCATTCGGCTCGCTAAATCACATACGCCAATCACCGTTGACGTGTTGAGGAACCTTTCCAGTTTGGTCATGCGGAATACAGGATCGACTTATAAGACGGCTCTCGGGGAGTTTTCTTCAGCAAATGGCGACCTTCGGCTTGTCAATGTGAGCGCTGGAGTCGGGGGAAGGTCTTACATGAGTTACCAGAAGGTCCCTTCCCGTTTGCGAGAATTCTGCGAATGGCTAAACGAGATGCGCACTCGCTCCATGACCTTGGTAGAACGCTATAACCTCAGTTTCGATGCTCACTATCGCCTGGTGACCATCCATCCGTGGGTCGATGGCAACGGGCGAATGGCGAGACTTATTATGAACCATATACAGTTTGAATATGGACTGATTCCCGCCAAAGTGTTGAAAGAGGACAAAGGTGACTACATAAGTGCTCTTATCACGACACGAGAGACAGGTGATATTGTTCATTTCATGGACTTTATGGCCGGTGAGCTGATCAAGACCTTATCTTCTGACATCGAATCCTTTCTTAGGTCAATGGAAGATAGTGAGGAGAATAATACACCTAGTAGGGAGAAAAAACTTAAAAGTAGGGAGATAATCCTGGCCATACTCAAAGAGCATCCCGAGTATTCAGCACGTAAACTAGCCGAGATTATCGGATTAACGCCCAAGGCCATCGAGAAGCAGTTGGCAAATCTCAAAAGAGTCGGCCTTCTTAGACGTGAAGGTCCGGACAAAGGAGGACGATGGATTATTTCTCTCGTCCGAGGCGAACTTTGACGGTTTTGATGGCCTTGCGAAGATTAACGAGACTCTTCAATATCTCCATCTCATGGTCCTGGTCTTCGTTGTCCTGGGCTTCTTTTAGATCTTCCTTAAGGGAATGCTCTTTGTCCTCGAGGCGGCATGCTTGGAAAACGAGGATTGACTTGGGAACGAATTTCGTCAGCCATGACCCCTTCGACATCATGGCGTCGCGGAGATTCTTAATGGACAATTCATACCTCTCTTCTGTCGAGAGTTGAGCCGCGACGAAGGCGACAGTCCTGTCTTCTCCGTCCAGGAGATGTCTCACGATGTCATTCTGGGAATATCCATTATAATACTCTTCAGAATAGGCGTCATAGGTGTCTTGGTAGGCTTTGTTGGCGAATACGGTACCGTCCGCCTCTATCGCCTGGCTGATGAACTCGAATACGGTCTGGACGTCTTCCTCATCCTCTGAATAGAACTCCGAGTCGCTTTGGAACTCAAGGTCGGTTGTGCCATAAGTCAGGATGAAACTCAGCAGATCCCGCTCAGCCTTCGCCATGATAGGGTTTGTTTCCAGTGACGATAGGTCATCAGTGGCCGGAGGGCCGTCCGGCCCCGGCCGCGTCCATCCTCGCTCAGCTGCGGCTGAGTACGGCCTAAGCCCGGAGGCCACTCCGGCCCCGTCAGAACTCTCACGTTGCTCGAGCGAATGCCCGGATGATTCGATACTGGAGGTCTTATTCGCTGTCAGTACTTTCGTCCTTGTCAAGCCGACCCTATCCTCTAACACGGTCCTCCGGATGTCGAACTTGCGGCTGAGGAAGTCGATATAAGTCTCCCTTTTGACTCCATCCGGAATCTGGGCCACAGTGTCGGCTATCTCATTTATCGCATCAGCGCGTCGGAGAGGATCATTCTCCGTGTTCCGCAGCAGAAGGGAACTTTGGAAATCCACGAAATCCTGCTCGTTTTCAGAGATAAAGTCCTCCACCTCCTCCAGTGTATGCTTTCTGGCGTAAGAGTCAGGGTCATCTCCATCAGGGATCAACACGACTTTGACGTTCATTCCTTGTCGGAGGAACATGTCGATACCTCTTAAGGCAGCCTTGACACCGGCCTCGTCACCGTCATACATGATAGTGACGTTCTTGGTGAAACGACCGATGAGGCGGATCTGCCCGTCAGTCAACGCGGTACCGCTGGAAGCCACCACGTTGGTGATTCCCAGCTGATGCATGGAAAGAACGTCCAAGTATCCCTCGACCAGGAAGCACTTGTCTTTCTTGGCCATCTCACCCTTCGCGAACCATATTCCGTACAGTGACTGGTTCTTGACGTATATGGCGCTCTCCTTGGAGTTTACGTATTTGGCGTAGGGTTTCCCTTCCTCTTTTGATTTTAGTGTCCTGGCTCCGAAGCCTATGATCCTGCCGCTGATTGAATGGATAGGGAAGGTGACCCTCTCGACAAACCTGTCATGGAGATCTGGCTTGTCGTCGTATTTCGCGCAAAGTCCTGTCTCGAGGAGATACTCATCCTTATATCCTTTCGCCTTGGCTGCGTCTGTAAAGGCATGGCGGTCGGACGGAGCCCATCCCAGACCATATTTCGAGATAGTGGCATCCTCCAGACCCCGGGTGTGGAAATAATTGAGTCCCACGGCTTTGCCCTCTCCTTTCGAGAGCTGCTCCTTGAAGAATTCCTCGGCGAACTCAGAGACGAGGTACAGGCTCTCGTTTCTCTGGCGCGCGGCCAGTTCCTCGGCGCTCTGCTCTTCCTCGACCACCTCGATATTATACTTCTTGGCCAGATATCTCAGGGCATCCGGATAGGACATGTGCTCATGATCCATCACGAAACCCACGGCGGATCCTCCTTTGTGGCAACCGAAGCAGTAGTATATTCCTCTCGCTGGAACGACATGGAAGGAAGGGGTCTTCTCGTTGTGGAATGGACAACAACCCCACCATTCCGCCCCGCGCTTTTTAAGCGAGACGAAGTCGGCCACCACTTCCTCTACTTGAGCGGTGTCCAGGATCTTCTGTACCGTGTCCCGTGGGATCATGCTCAATTCATGTCGTCCTGGTCCTCAGGCTCTTCTATCTTCTCGTAATTGACTTCTTTGGCGTCAGCCAGGCTTGACGATCCGGTCTCGCGGACATTTGGCCCCGAAGGCGTCGCGGCTCGCCTTATCTCGAATTCCTCCCTGGCTTTCTGCATCCGGAAAGCGGAGATTAGCTCTGCCACTCCATAAACAATCAAAAGGCATCCGGCAATGATGCTCATCACATTGATCGTGAATGGGTTGAATAGCAGGAAAGCGCCTCCAACGACAGCTAGGACAGAGAGCAGAAGGGAGGAGAATCCCGCTCCCAGAAGGCTCATTGCTCCGGCCAAGGCGATTAGCTGGAGACCTCCGAATAGGATGAGGACGATGCCGATGGCATATACGATCACACCTGCAATCCATTGCGGGTTGAAGAACAACAGAAGGCCAAGCGCGATGTCCAGTCCAGCATTAATCAGAAGCAGCTGGTAAACACCATTCTCCTTACTTTTCACCAAACCGTAAATCAGAGAGGCGATA
>JAFROA010000400.1 GCA_017429885.1 Bacteroidales bacterium
AGTTTAACGGCTCCGGGTGTGGTTCCGGCAATGAGAACATTCTTTCGGACGGATTTTTTCCGGACTTCCTCATCGGTGGATGGTGATAGCATCTGGGCCGCTATTCTTATGAATAGCAGGATAAGGGCGGTCAAAATGAAATCTGTGGCTACAGCAAGCACTCCGAAAGCAGATGAGGGCAGCTTCACAAACCCGGTCACAAGGAAAACTATAAGAACGATTTCCTTGATTAGGATGGCCAGGATGGCATATCCTGTCGAGCGGAGTGTGGAGTATCTTCTGACGATCTTCCAGGATCCGGTGGCGAGAAATCCTATCAGAGAACCAACCAACGAACCGGACAGCCACTTCATCACAGTCCATGTGAATTCGGGCATCGGTTCAGAAAGCCAGCGGACCAGTAGGATGGCGAAAAGGGACGCTATGAGAGACAGGATACAGTCTTGAATGAGTATCCATCGGGATCCGGTGTATTTGCTCTTGTCTCTCATAATTCGAAATGTAAAAATACAGATTATTTTTATTTTTTCATCTTTTTATAAATCGCTATATTTGAATTCTGGATTGTTTAGAGGAACACTCGGATGTCTGCAGGTGAGAACAAATTGATCAAGAGAAGGCTCGCTGGAGCCTGGATCTCAAGTGTGATCAGCATCACTCTGGTGCTTTTCCTTGTCGGTGTGGCCAGCCTTCTGCTGGTCAACGCCAAGAGTGTCTCTGACTATTTCAAGGAGAATGTCCAGGTCTCCGTTCTCATGAAGCAGGATGTCTCTGAGGACGATGCCATGGATTTCGCATCTTCTTTGGACTCTCGTCCTTTCATAAAGGGAACCAGGTTCGTCTCGAAAGCGGAGGGCACGAGGGAGATGGCCGACATGCTGGGAGAGGATTTCCTCAATGTGTTCGAGACCGCTCCTATCCCGATTTCCATCGATGTCAACCTGAAGGCCGAATATGTCAGTCCTGACAGCCTCGAGGTGGTGAAAAAAGAGATAGCAGGTTCCCCGCTGGTGGAGGAGGTGGTGTACCAGCAGTCTCTCGTGGATAAGCTCAACACCAATCTCGCGAAAATATCCCTTGTCCTCGGTGTGTTCGTGGCGCTGTTGCTTTTCATCTCCTTCGTTCTCATCAACAACACCGTGAGACTCAACGTGTTCTCCAAGCGTTTCACCATCCACACCATGAAACTCGTGGGTGCCACGAAGTCTTTCATCAGGGGGCCTTTCCTCGGGCAGTCCGTATTCCAGGGGCTTTTCTCAGCCCTGCTCGCCATCCTGATGCTTCTCGCGGGCTTGTTCATTGTCCGGAGGGAGTTCTCGCAACTTTTCGAGGTGTTCAGCCTTGATTTGTTGCTGGTCGTGTTGGGAATTGTGGTGGTCTCCGGCGTGGTGATATGCCTTGTCAGCACGTATTTTGTTGTCGGGAAGCTGGTCTCGTTGCCGAAGGATGACCTTTATTATTGATAATTGTAAGAATATGGCAGATAACACAAAGATGGCTATCACCAAGAAGGGGCTGAAATGGATTCTCATGGGGTTCCTTGTCATGGTGGCCGGTTTTATCCTCATGATGGGCGGCGGAGTCAAGGATCCGCAGGTGTTCAACTGGGCGATGTTTGATTTCCGTAGGCTCGTGGCGGCTCCCGTGGTCATTCTTTGCGGAGTCGTGATTGTGATAATAGCGATCATGAAGCGTCCGGCCAAGGAAGAGGATAGCAAGAAGTGAGATGAGTTGGCTGCAAGCTCTTTTATTAGGAATAGTCCAGGGACCCACTGAGTTCCTGCCTGTAAGCTCCAGTGGTCACCTTATGATCGTCAAGGAGCTCCTTGGCGTGGATGGGGAGGGATTCCTCGATTTCACGGTCACTGTCCATCTGGCCACGGTGCTCAGCACTTTGGTGGTTTTCTGGAAACCGATCTGCAAGCTTTTCGCTGGTTTCTTCAAATTCAAGTACAATGACGAGACTGATTATATCTTCAAGATATTGGTCTCGATGATTCCTGTCGCGCTTGTCGGGTTTCTGCTCAAGGACCAGGTCGAGGCGCTTTTCGGGGATAGCTTGACGACTGTGGCCGTTTGCCTTCTCGTCACCGCCGCCCTGCTGTTTTTGTCTGATGTTTTCGGCCCCCGCTCCAGTGCGGAAACTTCCGGAGCCAGTAAATATCGGAATGGGATCAGTTTTTGGCAATCATTTGTCGTCGGTATCGGCCAGGCATTCGCCGTGGCTCCCGGCCTTTCCCGTTCCGGAACGACCATCGCCACCGGTCTTCTTTGCGGAGTCAAACGAGAGGTGATGGCCCAGTTCTCTTTCCTTATGGTTCTTATTCCCATCATCGGGGAGCAGGCCTTGGATGTGCTGAAGGCGGCCACTGGTCATGCGGAACTTGGTGGTGGCCTCAGCCCTGTCTGCCTGATAGTCGGATTCATCTCCGCGTTCCTCGCGGGGCTATTCGCCTGCAAGGCCATGGTGGCTCTTGTCAAGCGC
>JAFROA010000401.1 GCA_017429885.1 Bacteroidales bacterium
AGGAAGCCATCCGCTTCTCTCTTCCCGCCCTGCCCTCAGGAGTCAGTTCTGTCGTTTGGCGGGAACTGAGGAAAGATCCTGTCAACCTGAAGATAGACCGTGAAGGAAACGGTGTGCCATATGTGGAAATCCCAAGTATTTCCGCATGGAGCGCTGGTTTTATTGAGTTCTGATTAAAGAAGTGATTAAAACTGGTCTAATATGAGGATATTATCGAAAATATCGGCATTGTCGATGGCAGTTGCGCTGGTCTGCTGCAGTCCGAAAGTCAAAGAAAGCACCATGCAACTTCCGACGATGGGTTGGAGTTCGTGGAACACCTACCGAGTCAACATCTCGGACTCTTTGATCATGAGCCAGGCTGACGCCATGGTGAGCACGGGACTGGCAGACGCCGGCTACAACCACATCAATATCGACGACGGCTATTTCGGAGGACGTGACGCCTCTTCAGGACAGCTGCTGATTCACCCGGTCCGGTTTCCCGGAGGAATGAAACGGGTGGTCGACCATATACACAACCTCGGACTCAAGGCCGGTATTTACTCTGACGCCGGACCCAATACCTGCGGCAGCTATTTTGACAACGACACCATCGCAAGGGGGGTCGGATTCTATGGACATGACAAACAAGACGCCCGCTTCTTCTTTCGTGACCTAGGTTTCGACTTCATCAAGATTGACTTCTGCGGCGGCATCCCGCCGAAGAACTTCGACCGCCTTGCCTTGGAACCTCAGGAACGTTACACCGCAATCAGGAAAGCGATTGACGAAGTCGGCCGTCCCGATGTCCGCCTGAACATCTGCCGTTGGAATTTTCCGGGCGTATGGGTCCGGGACGTGGCTACTTCCTGGCGTATGTCCCACGACATCGCGGACAGATGGTCGTCCGTCAGCGACATAATCAACCAGAACCTGTATCTTTCTGCATATGCTGGCGGCGGCCACTACAACGACATGGACATGTTGGAGGTAGGACGTTCCCTTTCGGATGAAGAAGACAAGACCCACTTCGGGTTGTGGTGCATTATGGCCTCTCCGTTGCTCATCGGTTGCGACCTCACCACTCTCAAGCCGAAGACATTGGTCCTTCTGACAAATCCCGAACTGATCGCATTGAACCAGGATCCCCTTGGACTTCAGGCATATGTGGCCAGGCACGATGGCAGCACCTACGTCCTCGTAAAGGACCTGAAGGAGCGTTTCGGACATGAGCGTGCTGTGGCATTCTACAATTCTGACGATGAACCTTGCCGCATGAAGCTGAGTCTCAGGGATGTCGACCTGGGGGGCACGGTCAAGGTAAGGGACGTCTTCGCTCGCCTGGACCTGGATCCGGTGCGTGACAGCTTGGAGGCCGATGTTCCTGCCCATGGCACCCGCATTTTCCGCCTTGATGCCGAAGAGAGACTGGAGCGAATCCGTTATGAGGCCGAGACCGCCTGGTTGTCGGACTATCAGGAACTGTACAATCCGATTGCTTTCCATACCCCGATGTACACCCCTGTGCCCGAGTGTTCTGGTGGGATGGCCGTGACCCAGTTGGGCTACAAACCGACAAACGACTTGCAGTGGCGTGATGTGATAAGTCAGAATGGAGGTGACTACACCATCACACTTCGGGTTCTCGCCAAGCCTGACTGTGCTTTGTATCTCGGCGTAGGTGACAATGTGGCGCGTAAAGTTGAATTGACAGATTCCGACGTCTGGCAGGAGGTAGTCTTACCGGTCCATTTGGAGTCTGGAGTCAACGTTATCCGCCTCTGCTACGACCGCGGACCCATGCCGGATGTTGATTATGCCGATATCCGGCCGTCTGAGGAATAATGCCTTTTCTTGGAATGCTGAAACTATTTCAATAATATGGTTAGACACTTTACCGCTGTCGTTCTCACAGCACTGAACTTGATGGGGCTTGCTTTTGTGTATGCCCAAGATCCAGCGAAGACTGTGAAACTCGAGTCGCCTTACTACGTGTTCCCAAGGACCGGCGGGCAGCACATCGACATGTCCTCAGGCTGGGAACTGACCTCCAATGACACTCCTCTCGGCGAGTTGTCTGGTCTGAATGGGAAAGAGTGGATCACCGTAGACGGTCCAGGAGCAGTACAGCTTGCCTATTACAGGGCGGGCAAACTCCCTTATCCTTACGCCAATCTTAATTCCGAGCTTTACCAGCCACTGGAGCAGAAAATCCACTATTACAAGAAGGTTTTCAAGACTCCTGCATTCAATGAGACGGACAATGTGGTTCTCTCGTTCGATGGAGTCGACTATACCGCCAAGCTGTGGCTCAACGGGACCTTGCTCGGTACGCATGAGGGTATGTTTGGAGGTCCGACGTTGAAAATCAATGATTTCCTTAAGACAGACGGGACGGATAACGAACTCTTGGTGGAGGTAATCTCAGCTAATTACGGCAACCCAGGATACGTTGTCAGGACCCCTACCCGTTTCATCCGGTCATGGTATTTCTCCAAGTCTCCCGGCAATGCCCCGCCCTTCTTCCACGTGGGAATATGGAACGACATCCGGATAGACATATTGCCTTACTACCATCTTGAGCGTCCTTTCATGGCCACTCGTTCCATAGCGAATGGCAAGGCGGTCGTGGACTTCACGACGGAGATTTTCTCCGGAAAGAACTCCAAGGACTATATACTCCACCGCTGGAACAATCATCAGGCTTCATCCGCCGCGAGGACAAGCGTTTTCGCTGACGATGATGTCAAAGTCATAGTTCATCTTTTCGACGGGAACAAGGAG
>JAFROA010000402.1 GCA_017429885.1 Bacteroidales bacterium
GAAAGGTGAGCACTGTCAAGCCAAACTCGTGAGGGTCGTCAAAGGACGGGTTCTCGACGTCGCCGTGGACATAAGGCCTGGCTCCCCCACCTTCGGGAAGCACGTGGCTGTTGAGCTTACTGAGGAGAACCATCTTCAGTTTTTCCTTCCGAGGGGCATGGCACATGGATTCAGCGTCTTGTCTGAGGAGGCCATATTCCAGTACAAGTGCGACAATTTCTATTGTCCTTCATCTGAGGGTGCTATCGCTTGGGATGACCCGGACCTTGGAATTGACTGGAGAATACCCGCTTACGAGGTGATCCTGTCAGAAAAGGATCGCCACCACCCGAGACTATCGGAACTCGGTCAGGATATCTTGCTGTAGTCTTTTATTGAATACTTATCCTTTTTCAGTTCCGCTGCCAACGACGCGTTGACCGGATCTGAGAGAGTTGGATCGCCGGCAAGCACATGCTCGGCGTAACTTCTGGCGTCAGACAAGATGCTGCCATCATGAGCCAGCGAGGCTATATTCAAGGATATGGGGAGTCCGCTCTGTTGGGTTCCCTCCAGGTCGCCGGGGCCTCTCATTTTCATGTCCTCCTCAGCCAAGTCGAAGCCGTTCTCGGTAGCGCACATGAGCTCGAGCCTCTTCCTGGACTCCTTGCTCACCTTATTTCCGTGCATAAGCACACAGTAAGATTTCTCCGAGCCACGGCCTACCCTGCCCCTCAACTGGTGAAGCTGGGCTAGCCCGAAACGCTCGGCGTTCTCTATCACCATGATAGAGGCGTTAGGCACGTCGACACCTACCTCAATGACGGTTGTGGAGACAAGGATGTTCGCCCTTCCAGCGGCGAAAGCGTCCATGTTGAACTTCTTGACCTCGCTGGTCTGTTGCCCATGGACTATGGCGACTTTGTAATCAGGCATCGGGAACCGGCGGAGAATCTCCTCGTAACCGGCCTCAAGATTCTGGTAATCAAGCTTTTCGCTCTCGAATATCAAAGGATAGACAATGAATACCTGCCTTCCCGCGGCGATCTCTTTCCTTATGAAATTGTACATCGCCGGCCGTTTTCCCTCCCCTATCAACATGGTCTTTATGGGCTTCCTTCCCGGTGGCATCTCATCAATGACAGAGACATCCAAGTCTCCGTAAAAAGTCATCGCGAGAGTCCTGGGAATAGGGGTCGCTGTCATGACAAGGACATGAGGAGGCGCTTCTGTGGCCCCTTTGGACCATAGTTTCGACCGCTGGTCCACCCCGAACCTGTGCTGTTCATCAATGACAGCCAGTCCCAGGTTGCGGAATACCACATCGTCCTCAATCAAAGCATGAGTTCCGATTATTATGCCGACAGACCCGTCCTTGAGGCCCTCGTGGATAGGCCTGCGCTCAGCCTTGGTCGTGGAACCGATCAGAAGCTCGCAGCGGACCCCTGTCGGGGCGAGATACTTCTTAATGTTGGCAAAATGCTGCTGGGCAAGTACTTCCGTCGGAGCCACGATGCAGGCTTGATAACCATTCCCGACAGCGATCAATGCGGACAGCACGGCAACCATAGTCTTCCCGGATCCCACATCTCCCTGAAGGAGACGGTTCATCTGATGACCGCTCATCATGTCTGAGCGAATCTCTTTTATGACACGCTTCTGGGCCCCCGTAAGCTCATATGGCAGAGCGTTGTAGCAAGCGTTGAACGCCGCCCCGGCCTTCGGCATCAGAATACCGTTATCAGCGCGTGAGCGGACATATTTCTGCTTCAGGAGGGATAGCTGCAGAAGGAAAAGTTCCTCCCATTTCAGCCTGTACTGGGCTTTAGACAAGGCTGCCTGGTCCACAGGGAAATGAATATTCCTTATGGCGTATTTCAAGGGAACGAGCCCTTTTTCCCTGAGGATATAATCGGGCAGCGTTTCCTCCACATCGCCTATAGCCATGTCAATGGCCTCAGCCATGAGCTTGTTCATCACCTTTCCCGTGACACCGCCATTCCGGAGCTTATCGGTGGAGTTATAGACTCCGGTTAGAACTCCGGAGAAGTTCTGCGAGCCTAAGGTAGGAGGATTGTCTATCTCCGGATGAACCATGTTCATCTTGCCATTGAAGACCGACGGCTTCCCGAAAAAGAGGAAGGTCGAACCCGGTTTAAGACGGTCGTAAGTGTACTTAATTCCCTTGAAGAAAACGAGTTCCATCTCCCCGCTCGAATCCCTCACCAAGACGCTGAGACGCTGCTTCGCACCTTTTCCCGTCAGTTCTGTGGAGACAACCTGGGCGAGGATCTGGACATAGGCGCTGCCAGACTGGACGTCAGATATATACTGGATTGAGCTACGGTCTATGTAACGGAAAGGATATGTGTGGAGAAGGTCTCCCAATGTGGTGACCTCCAACTCCGATTTCAGCAGCGAGGCCCTTCTCGGCCCCACTCCCGGCAGGTATTGCACCTCCATATCCAGAGCGTTCCGTCGCATAACATGCGAATTTAAGCATTTTCCGGTAATAATGGGCAGCTACAGCCGGGATACTACTTCCTTTTGAGGGTGACGGTGGCTTGGGCTTCGAAGACGCCTTGGAACCATGGGCCGTCGCCTTTGCCGGTTTGTTTGACGTCAACCGTCACCGTCTGCGAGGCGAACTCCCCGCCATTGGCTTTTCCGTCGATATCGTTGAAAGCGATCGTGACTTTGTCCGCGGGGTAAGTCCTCATCACAGTGGAGAATCGTCCATAAGAATCCGTGTAAGTCGTGTCGGTGCGCATCCAGGTCTTTTCCCCGAAAACGCTTACAACTTGGATACCTTTGAGTTTGGCGCCTCCTGCCCCTGTGACCCTTCCTGAAACCCTGAACTCCGATGTCGGTACTCCATAGGCAGTCATCATCTGATTAATGACGGAACCTCTGGAACCTGTACCGTTCAAACCGCCATTGCCCTCAGAGTCGGGATCAGGATCGAGACCGGCGCAAGAAGCGAATCCCAAAAGGCCGATCAGGGTGTAACCCAGCCGACGGAGATGATCACGAAGATGGAGTATATTCATAGCGGACATTTCAAAACAATTCAAATTTATACTAATAACACCGTTTTTCCAAAACCTTGCACCAAAATCCGGTTTTTGTTTGCTATATTTGATGTGCCTTGAAAAAGCACAATCCCCAAACGATGGTTTCCGAACTCATTGGAAAATACATTTGGCTGATACAGACGCTTTCCGCTTCCGGGGAGCGTGGGCTCACGCTGCGCGAGATCTCGGACAAGTTCGAGAGACGGTACGACCAACCGTATTCCAGGAGAACCTTCAACAACCATCGGCTAGCGATCCTGGAGATCTTCGGGACGGATATCGTCTGTGACCGAGGAACCAACAGATACTCCATCCCATACAGTGACGAGGTCATGGACAAAGACAAAAGTGTGGGTTGGTTAGTCAACACATTCACTGTCAGCAACCTCCTCACACTAGGAAAAGAGAGGCTCTCTGGAAGGGTCAGCGTAGAAGATGTGCCTTCGGGACAGATATTCCTGACATCCATAATGCAGGCCATGGAGGACGAGAGGGAACTTGAGATTGAGTACAAGAAATACAACTCGAACCAAACCGACACCCTCCACATCCAGCCTTTCGCTGTCAAAGAGCATGAGAGGCGCTGGTATTTGGTTGCCTACTGCCATGAAAGGGCGGTCAGGAACGGGAAAGAGGCGCCAAATAATGACATGAGTTCCTGGAGGGTTTATGGGCTCGACAGGATTGTCTCGCTCAAAGAATTGGACAATACCTTCAAGATGCCGAGAGGGTTTGATGTGGATGCCTTGTTCCACGACAGTTTCGGGATATTCTTTCCCCGGGAGGGGCAAAAGAGCGAGACTATACGCTTGAGGGCCACAGATGAGGAAGCAAGATACCTCCGGGACCTGCCGCTACACCAGTCACAAAAAGAGGAAGGACCTGCTGAGGGAGGAGGGCGATTGTTCAGGCTAAGGGTCATTCCCAATGAGAACCTGCTGATGGAGTTCTGCCGGCTTGCCGGTAGGGTTGAGGTGATCGAGCCGGAGAGTGTACGCTCAGCGGTCAAGGAAATGCTTCAGAAAGGATTAAATAACTACAAAATATTATGAGAACCAAGTCTATCGCCATCGCGGCGGCAACTGCTATGATGATCATGGGATGCGCTCAGAAAGAGCCTGCCGGGGACAAGGCCTACATAGGTCCCTCCGGAATCCAGGCCGAGAACGGGGTGATGACCCCGGAGATTCTGCTTTCCTTCGGAAGGCTTTCAGATCCTCAACTCTCACCCGACGGGAGATGGATCCTTTACGGGGTGAGTTACACTTCAATTGAAGATAACCGCTCTTGCAGGAACCTTTTCGTACAAGAGGTGACAAAAGATGACAACGGGCTTTCTTTCGGGGATAAGATACAACTGACCAAGGAAGGGAAGAGCGTTTCCAACGCTCGCTGGAGCAAGGATGGAGGATCAGTTTATTACCTTCAGGGCGGACAGATTCTCAAGGCCCCTTTCGTCGTGACAGGCGAGGTTCCTTCCCTCGGTAAGGGGGTTAAACTCAGCGACGTGGCGGAAGGCATCGGCGAGTTCGCCATCAGCCCTGACGAGTCGCAGGTTCTCTATATAAGCACGATCCCGGGTCCGGTGAAGACTCCTAAGGATTTTGACGAGGGACTTGACAAGGCCAAAGCCTATGTCACCGAAGACCTTATGTACCGCCATTGGGACCACTGGACCACAGAGCGCCCGCAGACCTATGTCGCCCCTATCAACGAAGGGACTCCTATCACCCTCGATAACTCAATGAATATCTTGGGAGAAGACGCCGGAAAATTCGAGCTTCCCCTCGAACCTTACGGAGGTCTTGACCAGGTCGCCTGGAGTCCAGACGGGCAGATGGTGGCATATTCATGCAAAAAGAAGGAGACTGGAAAGGAATATGCCTTCTCCACCAACACTGAGATTTACATTTACAAGATCGTGACAGGGCAGACAGTCCGCATCCCGATGGGGGGCGGTTATGACACTGATCCTGTATGGAGCCCTGACGGCAAACACATCGCTTTCCTCAGCATGGCCCGTGATGGCTATGAGGCCGACAAGGCCCGCCTTTTCGTCGCCACTGTTGACAACCCTGGCGAGTCAGACGGACAGACGGAGGTAAAAGTCTCTGACATCCGCGAGTTGACCGCCAACTTCAAGTACAACGCCGCGGGACCGGTCTGGTCCGAAGACTCGAAGTATATCTATTTCAACGCTTTGACGGAGGGCCTTCAGGCCATATACAAGGTAGATGCGGTCACCGGCAGTTCAACTGCAGAGGCTCACACCGACATCGCCGTGGAGCCCGTGCGAATCACTCCGAATGACGCTTGGTACGACTTCAATTCACCATTCGCTGTCGTGGACGGGACATTACTCGCCAGCTATGCCTCCATGGAGTTCCCTACAGAGCTTGTAGCCGTGAAAGAAGAGGACGGCTCTTTCGGAAGGATTTCCGATGAGAACGGGCATATAATCGGCCAACTTGAGTCCTGCGACATCCAGGAGAGATGGATCACCACTGTTGATGGCAAGAAAATGTTGACTTGGGTCCTCTATCCCCCTAAATTCGATTCCACGAAGGTATATCCAGCCATAGAGATATTCCTTGGCGGACCTCAGGGAACCCTCAGCCAGGGATGGAGCTACCGCTGGAACTACCGCCTGATGGCCTCCCAAGGCTACATCGTCATACTCCCCAACCGCCGAGGCACTACCGCTTTCGGTCAGGAATGGTGTGAGCAGATCAGCGGCGACTACATCGGCCTCAACATGCAGGATTACCTGAGCGCCGCCCGTGAGCTTAAGAAGGAGCCCTATGTCGGCAAATTAGCCGGCTGCGGAGCGTCCTACGGCGGGTTCAGTGTCTACTAC
>JAFROA010000403.1 GCA_017429885.1 Bacteroidales bacterium
ATCAACACGAAGACCCTTTGTCCTGATGTGGAGGGGTTCATGGGACCTACACCTGTGGAGATCAGGATTCGGAAAGACACTATCATCGACATCATTACCCTTCCCAACGAAGAGTCGCCAAGCTATTTCTATGACGCTACTGCTCTATTGAAGAAATGGATCGGACTGACTCCGAAAAAAGGACTGGAAATTGAGGTGGACGCTGTGTCCGGAGCGACTTTCTCATCCAAGGCTCTCATCGAGAATATGCGAGCCGGCATCAATCGGGCGCTGGAAGACTAAACCCCCTGACCGACAGTCAGATGAAAATAGCCATCATAGGGGCCGGAGCGGCCGGGTGCTTTTGTGCGATTGAACTCAAACGGAGGCTTCCTTATGCTATCGTGGACATCTATGAGGCGGGAAACAAGCCTTTAGCCAAAGTCGCCATAACCGGCGGAGGCCGCTGCAATCTCACCAATTCGTTTGAAAGCATTGACAACCTCAAGGAAGCGTATCCCAGAGGTGACAAGCTCATGCGCAAGGTTTTCTCAGCCTTCGACAACAGAGACACGTGGGAGTGGTTCGAGAACGAGGGTGTGAAGCTCGTCCTTCAGGATGATCACTGTGTGTTCCCCGCCTCGCAAGATGCGATGCAAATCGTGAACCTGTTCTTGACCAGGATGAGGCAACTGGGGGTGAATATCCTCACGAGACATAAGGTCGACAGCGTCAAGTCGTTGATGGATGAATATGACGCCACAGTTGTGACCATAGGCGGTTACCACCCCAAGACCGTCATCCCAGGCGGGACCGTCATCCCCGGCAGGACCGGGGATCTCTTCGAAGGCCTTGACCTCGAGATAGTTCCCCCAGTCCCATCGCTATTCACATTCAATCTTCCCTCAAGTCCCGTCAGGGATCTCATGGGGACGGTTGTAGAGGATGTCACAGTTTCCCTTGCAGGCACGAGATTCAAGGCTTCAGGTCCTCTGCTGATAACCCATTGGGGAATGAGCGGACCGGCTGTTCTCAAGCTTTCATCTTATGCCGCGAGATACTTGGCCGAGGTACGGTACGATTCAACTTTACTTGTGAACTGGTGCGGAGGAGTTGACCTCGATTCAGTCCGCTCAACTCTCCAGAGAAATGCCGTCAAGAATCCCCTCAAACTGATTATTAACTCCCACCCTGAGTATATTCCCTCAAGACTCTGGACTTATCTTGTCACAAAGAGCAAAATCCGGGAAGATGCCCGCTGGGCTGAAATCGGTCCCAAAGGCCTCAACAGGCTTGCTGAGACCTTGTCCAACGACACATATCACATCAAAGGACAGAGCCGTTTCAAAGAGGAGTTTGTCACCTGCGGAGGTGTATCCCTCACAAACATAAATAATAAAACCCTGGAGTGCGTTAAGCATCCAGGGCTCTATTTCGCCGGAGAAGTACTTGATGTTGACGCAATTACAGGAGGTTTTAACCTTCAGGCCGCTTGGTCAACAGGCTTTCTCGCGGCAGTGAGTATCGCTAAAAGAACCTGATAATCAGGAATTAATTCAGCTTGAATACATCAGGAGTACCGGCGGTACCATAGGTCACCTTACCTGTCTTAGGATCGCAAGCAGCGGAATCAGAGAGGTAGAAT
>JAFROA010000404.1 GCA_017429885.1 Bacteroidales bacterium
AGAAATAATGATGTCCCCCGAAGCGGAAAATGTAGAGCCTGATTGATCTGTTGACGAAAGATAAGACAAATAGGCTTGAAACTCGCCGTTGATTCTTTCATTATCGCCAATGTATGAGCTGCTGGTTGAGGTGTTTGTGCTATTGGTTAAATTCCTCTCCGGTGAATACCTGATATATAGGCCGATATTCTTGTCATTATTAAGGTCATATACAAGACTCAGCTCATTAGTCGATAGTCTGCTTTTCTGTACAGATCTTGAGGAACTTTCTATGAGCCTGTTTATTAGTGGATAAAACGAAACCCTGTCATAGCAATCATTATTCTTGCTTAGGGAGAAATCAGTGAAGTTGTTTATACTCAATTTCTTGAACCTATATCCAAGGGACAGGTCACTGTTTTCGGAAACAATATCTTTCCCATATCTGGCGGAAGAGGACAGGTCTAAGCGGAAGGTGTTGAACGCATTGGCCTTTAACCATATTCTTAGCACCCCACTATCAGCTGATAGACGGTACTTACTCCCCGCTAAAGGCACTATTTCAATCCGCGCTATGTCATTCGCTGAGATTAGATCCAGTTCCGCTCTGTTCTTAAGTGGCCTTCCATTTAAAAATATCAATGAGCAAGATCTTCCGAATATCCTGATTCCACTTTCCTCCCGCCTTAATCCTGGAAGGAAATCCAGGACTTCCGATATCGCTTTCCCTTCAGCGATTCTCTTGTCAATGCTTGATACAACTATCCTGTTTGAATAATATTGGACTCTATTCTCGACAATAACCGCGCTTTGAATATAGGCGGGATTGTTTTCAAGGGTAATAGTATCCGGGATACTCTTTAATAAACCGATAGAAACAGTCTTAGGGAGAAACGCTTGATGCGAGAAGGATATCGAGTAATTTCCAGGAGCCATTATCGGTAAAGAAGCAACCCCTGTTGAATCTGTAATGAAAGTGGAAGAGCCGCTGCCATCATCAGAAGAAAGTTCAACAAAAACATAGGGGATAGCCACTCCGGTTGAATCGGCGATAACAAAAGAAAACTTCTGAGCGAATATAGAAGAGGAGATAATCAGGAAGATAAGAGTTACTAGCGAACGAGTTAATAATAATTGCCCCGCGCAAGCCTCCTGCTCTCCGGCGATGTGAAGAGATATTCCCGATAAATCATCCATGGTACCGGTATCGATAACTTTATAAAGGTACGATTTTTTTTGAAATAGTTCCCCGGAAATAAGGGGGGCTGTCTAACCTGTACCAAGTAGAAGTTGCTGGAAGTCGTGAGATGATGATTTTCCCAGATCAAAAGTTCTCGGCAGATGTTGCGTGATTGAAAAGAATTTGTACCTTTGCAAAAGATAAGTTTCGTTACAGAGACTTCCGAATACAGGCATCCATCCCTAAGTGGATGTCTGTTTTTTTAGACCTTAACCGAGGGGAGGTGCTGAATGCAAGGCCTGATAGTTCTTTCACTCTGTAACATATAACTTATCTAAAATGAGAACTTATCTAACATTGGTTCTAATCTCCATTAGGGTGGAGGTTCGAAGGCTTGTCAGAGTGAGGGCATATAAACGCCGGCGCAATGGCAAGACAGAGAGAGTACGAAGTCACTACCGCAGGTATTAGGGTATCCAAGGTAGCTTGAGCAGAGGCTCTCGCCGCAAGGCGCTCTACTCCTATCCCCTCGGTTTTTTAATTGTAAACCTCCAACCAGAGGGAGAACTCATATACTTCCCGCATTGCCCTGAAAACAGTTCGACAATTTGACAAGGGAACGCACGCGAACCGGCTTAAGATTTGTTCTGAAGCCGGTTTTGTTTTTTGGTTCCTTTAGAGTATATTTGGGAAAAACAAGCCCTTTAACATTTGATAATTATGATGAAACTGTCCCGGATCCTTCTCTTGGCATTGCCGATTGTCTTTGTCATGTCCGCCTGTTCACCGAAAGAAGAACCGCTGCCGAACAAACCGTCAACTCCGACAACTCCGTCAACTCCGACTACGGAGGCGGTCACTGGAGTCTCCCTTAACAAGACTTCACTGTCCCTTTCCATTGATGAGACATTCAAGCTTGACGCGACGGTGTCTCCTTCCAACGCTACTGATCCGAAAATCACCTGGTCCAGTTCTGACGCCAGCGTTGTCGCTGTCTCAAACGGTATGATCAAGGGCTTGAAAGCAGGTACGGCAACAATCACCGTGACGGCTGGCGGCAAAACAGCCACCTGCACGGTCACAGTAGTGAAGGAAGGTTTCCCCGAGGGACAAGTGCCTCCGTCTAATGAGATATGGTACACCACTTCTGATAACAAGCCGCTGAATAATTTGAATATTCAGGGATCGGCTATACCCCAATCCAACAATTATAACAATGGATATGGAGTGATCCGTTACAGCGGTCCTATCACACTGTTTGATGTCCTTTCCCGAGATTATTTAGATTGTCCGAGAGTGACCGGACTTCTTCTGCCTGATTGTGTTGAGACAATTGAGGAAATGGCTTTTTATTTTGGATACAATATCAAGGAATTCAGGGTGCCGGCCAATATTAATAGTATTAATAGTTGTCTCTCAGCTTGTCCCGCTTTGGAAAAGTTCACCGGCGCTCACGTTTATGAGGACGGGCGATGTGTTATCTTCGGTGAATCACTGGTCGCTTTCGCTCCCGCTGGAATTGATTCCTACGAGATTCCATCAGGAATCACTAAAATAGAGCAATATGCTTTCGCTTATGCCCAGGGCGTTAAATCGGTTGTCATTCCTTCTGGTGTCAAGTATTTGGAAGAGCTTAGTTTCGCTAACTCAAGCCTGGAAAGCGTCACGATACCCTCTTCAGTCATCTCCATTCATCCCTATGCCTTCCTGGAATGTGACAATTTGAAGAATCTTCTTGGAGATAACACCCACTTTATCTCCGCTGACAGGAAATTCATCTATGACCCTGACGCTCGTTTCCCGAACACTATTTATTTCTTCGCGGGGAAGGACGACACATCGTATGAGATTCCGGAAGGGATTACTTGCATAGAAAATTATGCTTTTTCCAATTGTCTGAAACTCAAGAGTATCACTTTCCCGGAATCCCTTTTCCAGATTAGAGGTTTCGCATTCCAGGGTTGTGACAATCTCGAGTCTGTGAATGGCAAATACGCCACCACGGATCATAAGGGATATAAAAACGAGTCCGGGACGTTGATGTTCCTGGTTCCGAACATTGATGATGACTTTGTTGTTCCTGACGACGTCACAGCTTTGGGATCTGAGCTCTTCGCCAATAGACATACCCTGAAATCCGTCACCATGGGGGACAATGTGACGGAGTTCGGAGATTATGTTTTCGAGAATTGCAAAGCGCTCAAGAAAGTGGTTTTGTCTGCCAACTTGAAATCCATCGGGTGTAACCCGTTTATGTATGACACAGGATTGGAGGAAGTGTATTTCCGCGGCATCATTCCTCCTTCGTATACGGACAACCAGCTTTTGGAGGCGTCCTCGCTAAAGTTTTATGTTCCATCCCAGTCAGTAAATCTATACACCACCAACAGTGGATGGAAAGATTATTGGGGGATTATGAAGCCTTATGAGTACAATGATCTGCCTACGCCGGAATACTACATGTCCACTGACTATTCCAAGGAGGGAGAAGTAACTGTGTATCAGAAGGCTACTGAAGGGAATGGAATTGATGTAGTCTTTATGGGAGACGCTTATTCTGACCGTCAGGTGGAAAGCGGCTTATACCTTAACGATATGAAGGCCTGCGCCGAAGGTTTCTTCGATATCGAGCCATACAAGTCGTTCCGTCACTTGTTCAATATCTATTTCGTGACAACTGTCTCGGCTGCTGAGGGATATGAGCTTGGAGGGCAGAGCCTTGGCTCAACTCCACTGCCAGGTACGGCTATAGTCGGTAATGAGTCCAAATGCTTTGAACTGGCTCTCAAGGCCGTGAAGGATCCGAAGAGAATGGACGAGGTCCTGGTGGTTGTTTGCGTTAACCAGGATTATTCCGAGATACGTATGGCTGGAGCTTGCTCGATGCACGAGCCTGAAGATTGGGCTGGGCGGGATTATGCCAGCGGCAATGGTGTGGCGTTTTTATTAAAGCTGGATGATTCTTTTGAAAAAACCATACCGGTGATCCAACATGAGGCGGGTGGCCATGGGTTCGCCAAACTGGCGGATGAGTATAATTATTCCGGGACTCTCTCATCTATGGATAAGGACAGGATTAACGCTAACTCACCTCACGGATGGTACTCTAATATTGATCTGACTCCGGATCCCGCCAAGATAAAGTGGTCGTGGTTCCTCGCCGATGATCGTTACAAGGGCGAGGTTGGAGTGATTGAGGGAGGCTATACTTACCAATATGGTGTATGGCGTCCGACTGAAACCAGCATAATGAAGAATAATAGCGCCGGCTATTATAACGCCCCCTCACGTTATGCCATCTGGTACAGGATCCACAAACTCGCTTTTGGCAAGGACTGGACCGGTACCTACGAGGACTTCGCTAAATACGACGCCATCAACAGGAAGACTCCATAATTATTGTTGGAGTCAGGCTACTTTTTCACGAATTCGACTCGGCGATTCTTGGCCCGACCCTCGTTGGTTCCATTGTCGGCGACTGGCTCATGGGATCCTTTGCCGACCGCAGTCAGGCGATCCTTCGCGATACCTTGTCCCACAAGAGCCGCCACGATGGCCTCCGCCCTTTTCTGGGAGAGAGGATCGTTAACCGAGTCGGATCCCGTGTTGTCGCAATGCCCCTGGACCTCGAAACTCAGTTCGGGTTTCTCCTGCATCAGTTTCGCGACACGGACTATCTCCACCATTGATTCGGGTTTGATGGTCGCTTTCCCGGTGTCGAACGTTATGGCGTAAGTGACAATCTTGCCTTCGGCAGCCAGACGGTCGTAGAGCGGAACGGCACCTTTTGCGATCCTCACATTGCTGAGGCCGCTGTGGCGATAGAGCGAACCGCTCGAGAAGTATAAGTATCCGGGAGCTTCCATCGAAGGCACGTTTATTATTCTCACACCGTTAATGTAGCCCTTGAAAGCCCGTTTGTTGAAAGAGAATGAGAAATGGTTCCATTGACCCGGGATCAACGGATTGTCCTTGCCGTTGTAATCTTCGAAATCAGTGCTTAGTCCCAGGGCTTTGTCGCCTTTCGCCTGGTCGTCGGAACCCGGTTTCTTAACGCTCCAATCCATGTTGCAGCTACCGTCCTCGCGATACCTGAAAGTCACGTGTCCGGTGTAATTGTAATATGACCCATCCCCTCTTTCGCCGAAGCAGAGCTCCATGGTGAGAGAGGTTGTCTCATCAAGGTTGGAATCGGGCTTGGAAACGTAAAGGTCGTACTCGACCGTGAATACGTCCGGCAGCCAGTCCCACTTGTTCTTCATCAGCGGGATGACACTACCGATGCCGTCATCAGTGAACGCCAGCACTTTGCGTCCCTGCACCGAGGCAATTTCCGCATAGCCGTCCAGAAGGTCCCACTGTGACGGAAACTCTCCAAGCTTCTCGTTCTCGAAGGTGTCCTCGAAGAATATGACGTCACCGGGAACAAAGTCACTCTTGGCGTAGGTGGCCTGGGTGGTCTGTTGGGCCAATGCGGGATGAGACAAAGTGACACATGATGCGATGACCAATAAGGCAGAGATTGCTTTTTTCATATTAAGTTCAATTAATAGTGTTACAATTATGTGTCGCGAATATGCTAATTAATTGAATCATAATCGCCATCCTTTCGGATAGTTTTAGCGTAATCGATACGAGAATACTTGTGTCGCCTTTATGGCAACCGGACTTTTAACATAAAGCGGCCGGGCCCGGGCGCCTCGACCGCTTCATGTCGGTGAACAGTTTTTTAAAGGTCAGTAACTTGAATAGTCTTTTACTTTGGGTTAAGGAGTAAACGTCTGTTTTTGCTGATTGCAAGATGAGTTTATTTCTTGTTTTTTGATTGAGTAGTTTTACTCATTTTACTCAATAAGAGTAATTTTTACTATCTTTATGGCAGGTTATTACTCATGTCGAAGGTAAGTAGATACTCATTTGCGATATTGGCACTGGTTGTCCTTTCCTTATGCTGTTCTTGTGGGAGACACATTGACATAAGGCCAAGCCGTCAAGTCCCTGAACTGCTTGATGAGGCTGAGAAGTTGACTTCGCAGTCCCGTTATGATGAGGCTGTCGGTCTTGCGTTTGAGGCTCTGAAAGAGTCTGAGAGTGAGGATGCGGACCGACTTCTCCAGGCCAAGTCCCATCTAACCCTATCTAAGATATTCCTTCAGACCAGCCGGGATTCCCTGTCTTGGGAACACGCGGAAGCAGCTGAAGGTCTGGCGATTCGTGTGAAGGATGACTCTTTGCTTGCTTCTTCTCTTCTTGTTAAGGGAAAGATATGTTCGTATTCTAATTTTACTATTGATAATAATCGTGACGACGAGGGAATCGCTTACCTTGAGGAAGCCTTGAGACTTTCAGAGCTGAATGGCTGGAAGGGTATTTCAGCTGAGGCCTGCTATTTCTTATGCGAGACATATGTCAACAAAAATCGTTGGAATGATGTCTTGGACCGTGGTTTTTACGTTAAAGCCGGTGAATGGTTGGAGAAAGCTGAGAAACTTAATGAAGGTAGGCAGTCCGCGCGTTCGCTTTCCACTCGCATGAGATACCTGCGCCAGGGAGACAGAATTGATGAGGCCATCACTTTCTGCAACCGTGTGATTGAGGAGACTCCCGAGCAGGACTTCCTGAAGCGCTACCAGATCTATGACCATCTGACGAATCTGTACCTGAAGAAAAGGGATGTCACCAAAGCGACCGAAGCGCATCAGAACTATTCTTATTACATACAGTTGTACATGCGCCAGAAAGGAGATGACATTCTCCAGGATCTCCAGACCGAGTACCAGACAGAGCTTAAAGACCGCCAGATCAGGTCCAGGACTGGTCTAGCCTTCCTGCTGGGTGTTTTTCTGGTTCTCGCCCTTTTGGCTATAGTCCAGTTCTTCTGGCTCAATAGGCAGATTTCTATAAAAAACAAGAGTATCGAGTCAATCGCCCGAAGCCGCGAGATGCTTTTCGCTGTCATCGCTAAGGACTTGTATGACCCGGCCCTGGCTGGTATCAAGGACAGTCAGACGCTAGATTTCATCCGTAAGTGGCCCACAATGAGCGAGGATGAGATCCGGCAGCGCTGCGCCAGTCTTTCGGAAGGTGACGCGGCGATGGACCCTTTAGTGGTAAATTACATCTCGGACCTCATGATCTCAAAGAAGAAATCGCTGGGTACCAAGGGGTTGAGTGCGAGAGAGCTAGAGATAATAGCCTTAAGCAAAGAAGGTTTGTCAGATAAGCAAATAGCTGACAAACTCTTCCTTTCTCCCCGCACCGTCAGCAATCATAAATACCGCATCTACAGTAAGCTCGAGGTCTCAGGTAACACTGAAATGCTGGCGAAGGCCGAGGAACTCGGGTTGTGATCTGGTTATTCTCCGGCTATTATCCTTGCGTCATCAGCCTTGTCGATTCCCGCTTTCCTTGCCAGGGCATCTCTTCTCTCCCGTATTTCCTCTTTGTGGCGTATCACCCAGTTCTCGGCGAAGACGCAAGCGCATGCCGCTCCGAAGTAGATGATTGTCTGGATAATCATGATCCTCATCTGTGTCCCGGCCGCGGAGATGTCTCCACCGGCGGTGCTGAGGTTGATATATCCCTGAACCCCAAAGGTCGACGGGAATAAGTAGGAGAACACTTTCCAGAATCCGGGGAAGGCGACTGTCGGCCATGAGCATCCTGTCAGGAACAGGCATATTGGCGACATCGCGAGGAACAGGAGGAACACAGACTCCCTTCTTGTGATCAAGGTGCTCCAAGTCATGCTGAAGAAGACGCAGTCGGTGATGAAGAACAGGAGCAGTGCGAGAATATCAGTGAACTGGCCCCTCTGCGGTATTCCGAATATGGCTGGAACAATAAACGTTATGTATAACCCTATCCCGAGGTAAAGGAGCCAATACGCTCCACCGCGGCCGAGAACCACCCTTACCATTCCGTGTCCCTCAAGTTTGTCCGGCAATGAAGCGAAGCTGTGGTTCCTCTCCCGTTGGGTTCCCACCAACAGGGACATGCCGTAGAACAGGGTCTGCTGGATGATTATCATCAAGATCGCCGAGATAAGGAAGAAACTGTAATTGAATGCCCTGTTGAAGGGGTTGTTATCCTCGTAGCCTAAAGGCTTGATCACTTGTGATGCCTCCTGCTCCGTCATGCCGGCAAGGGAATACCTCTCCATCTGGATCTGCCCGATCTCGTGGAGCATGACGAAATTGGTGCCTATCATGGCGTTCTTGTAGTACAGGAAGCTGCTCATGTCGGCGTAAAGAGACAACTTGGCGGTCTCATTCCTGGCGAGTTTCTCGCCGAAATCTCTCGGGAAGTACACAATTCCGTTGACTTTTCTCTCCTGCATCATCCGCTCGGCTTCCGCCATGTTGACACACTTCGCGGCCACTTCCACCTCCCTGGTCGCGTCTATCTCACGGATGAACCGGCGACTGTCTGAGCAGTCTGCGTCATCGACCACCGCTATAGGGGTGTCGGAGAGAATTCCGTTTAGGTATACGACGTTGTATAACAACGGGTAGGCGAGACCGGCCACAAAGAAGATCAGGAGAACGCCTCCGTCCGAGAATATTTGCTTGAGCTCATGGCAGAAAATAGCCCACCAGTCCAAAAGCCAAGTCTTTATGAATCCTTTTCTTGCCATTGTCTTATTCTTTAGGAAAGTTCTGATGGATATATGCTTTCTTCAACCGGTTCAGGCCAATCAGCGGGACGAACAGAAAGATGAGCAGATAAATAACCTCTCTCCACCATCCGGCGAATCCGGCTCCGAAAATCACTTCCTGGACATAGAACAGGTAGTAGTGCCTTATTGGGAACATCGCGGCGAGTCCCTGGATGTACGGTGGCATGGCCTCTAACGGAAGCGTGAATCCGGAGAGGGAGAATCCCAGCACACTGTAGAGTGCTCCTACACTCAAAGCCAATCTCGGTACGGGCAGCATCTCTATTATGAATATACCTATGGCCTCGCTGGCGAAGATCATAAGGAACATGGCGATGAACATGTTGAAGATGCTTCCATTGATCGGGAAATGTAGCCAATGGTACAGAAGCATTATGATCACGAACCCGATCGCGGCGAAAGCCAATGTCCATACAAGGAGCTTTCCCATGAGCGCTGTCACTAACGAGTGGCCGGATGTGTCCATCAGGTGCCTTGAGGTCCCGAATTTCAGTTCGGCCCCAAGTGAATATATAAGTACCAGGATCACAATCATTTCCAGAATGCCTGGAAGGAGAATTCCGCTCAAGTAGTAGTTGTAGTTGGTAGTGACGTTTCCGATCTGGTGGGTATCGATGTCGATAGGACGGATCATTCCCATTATCTGGGCGTCGTTGTATCCTTTGGCCCTGAGCACTTCCCTTTGCACCGCTCCGTTAGTGAGGTTCACCATGGTAAGCAAGTCTTTCCACGCTAGCGCTCCGCTCACGAAGTAGAGCCCGTTGACATAAAAAGTGATCTTCGGTTGCCTGAATGCCTGGATATCCTCGTTCATCCCCTCCGGGATGACGCAGACGGCGGCTATCTTCCCACTGGTCATGTCTTCCCTCGCGCTGGAGAAAGAATTGTAATGGACTACCTTCCCCAGTTGTGTGGCGTCCAGTTGTTGGCAGAAATTCCTGGAGGTCGTGGAATAGTCCTCGTCCACCACTCCTATCGGAATGTCATCCGGTAATCCGTGGTCCAGGAAAGTCAGGAAGAATATGGCGCAGAAAGCGATCACGCCGATTGAACCCATGAAATAAAGAGGACGGTTCCTGATTATCCTGAGCTCGCGGCGAGCGACCGAAAGTATCCTTTGCCAGTTGTTCATTATATTGATATTCTTTTATTTCTGTTTGATTATAGCAGACATTCCGGGACGGATCTTCTCAACCGGAACGTCCGGAACAGCCCTGACCTCGAAGGTCTTGGCGTCATAGAGGCCAGTCTCCTTCGTGGCCTTCCATGTGGCATAGGACTCCCTCACGGCGATGTAGTTGACTGTGGCGGTTATTTCCTCGCCATCGAGTGCGGGAATCACAATAGTGACCTTGTCGCCCTCTGTCATACCGTGGAGGTAGTCTTCCCTGACATTGAAAGTGAACCAGATGTCGTCCGTGTCAATCACGCTGGCCACAGGTGATCCTTGTCCGACGAGCTCCCCGACCTTAGGATAAGTGGCGGAGATGATTCCATTTGCCGGAGATGTCAGATAGAGTTCGCCGAGGTAAGACTCCACTTCCTGCACGGCACCTGAAGCCTGCTCCACCAGGGCCTGAGCGGCTGCTTTATCTTCCCGGCGGGCACCGTTCACAGCCATGTCGTACTGGCTCTTGGCGGCTTTCGTCTGGGCGACAGCGGCGTCATATCTGGCTTTGGTCTCATCATATTTCTGGGCGGTCACGACTTTCTGCTCGTAAAGCCTCTCAATCCTGTCCAGGGACTTTTTCATAACGTCTTCCTGCACGATCGCCTGTTGCCAAAGTTGGTAGGCTCCCTGCACCTGCTCCGAGCGGGCGCCATGGCGGGCCT
>JAFROA010000405.1 GCA_017429885.1 Bacteroidales bacterium
AATGTCGAAGGACAGGTAGAGACAGCTCTTAAGTATGGCGAGATACCGAACCTGAATGACGAAGAGATGTGGTCAATCACGTCCAAGATATGCAAAAGTGTATTCCTAGTGAATTCTCCCAAAGAACTTCCGCTTGAGAAAAAGAAGCAACTCGCCCTAAAACTGAAGAACGAATATTACGGTTCAAACAGCCAGATTGCCCGATGTGCGAACCTGCAGATATCCATTGTTGACACAATGTTTCCACTGTCCTCCCGCAAAGCAAAACAATAAACCTTTAAACCCCACCAACGGCACCAATAACTATCATACCGTGCGGTCAGGCCACCAAAACCACGTCAACCGCACGGATAGGCATCACCTGGTGCGGTTGCGGGAGCTAGAGGCTCACCACGTCGTCAGCGATACGGATGGCGGCGGGACGATGTGAAATGAATACAATGGTCTTGGAGCCTCCTAGGCTTGAATGGATATTGTCAAGGAGATGTTCCTCAGTCTCAAGGTCGAGAGCTGAAGTAGCCTCGTCAAGAATCATGATACCGCCAGGATGCAGCAGGGCTCTGGCGATGGCTATCCTCTGGCACTGTCCCTCAGAAAGACCGGTGCCGCTCTCACCACAGATAGTCTCAAGGCCATCTGGAAGCTCCAATACAAAGTCAGCGGCCGCAAGTCTCAATGCGTCAACGATTTCCTGCTCAGTGGCCGAAGGATTCACAAGCAGGAGGTTCTCCCGGATCGTGCCGCTCAAAAGGGTATTTCCCTGCGGGACATAGGTGAAATTGCACCGGGTGTCAGCATCCGCGACATGCGACTTCCCGTCCTGCGAATATAACTGCACAGAGCCTGCGGAAGGCCTCAACAGGCCAAGCATCATCCGCGTCAGTGTACTCTTCCCAACTCCAGTCGGACCTGCGAGTATCGTCAAGCTGCCAGGAGCGAAATCATGCGAGAAATGCTCGATGACCGGCGAGTCCCGACGGGAATCCGGGTAGGAATATGTCACATCAGTGAGCCTTATTCCAGGAGCGCCATCGAACATATAATCACCTTTAAACACCTCTAACTGAAGGTCTTCCAACTCAAGAAGCCTCTCCACAGAGGTAAGGGACTTGATAAACGCCGGAATCTGGTTGGCGAGATCCGCCACAGGTCTCTGAACCTGACCGACAAGCTGGAGGAAAGCGGTCATCATACCGTATGTCACAGTACCGGACTTTATTCCCAGCACTCCCCAGAGGAAGGCTGCGGTGTATCCCCCCATAAAGCCGAGACTCATGAATCCTCGCGCGACAGCGTTGTAATTCAGCCTTGTGATTGTGTTCTTGACGAGAAGGTCCTGAACGTTCCCAAGTTTGGACACGACATTACCCACTCCGAAAAGAGTAAGAACCAAGACCCTGTTCTGAAGATTCTCCTGAATGATCTGCTGGACCTCACTGTCCTCTGAGCGAATGATAGAGGTCAGCTGCCGTAACTTCTTGAAATACAGCTTTGAACCTGCCACCGCAGTCACCATGAGTATCACCAGCACCCAGAGCAAGGAAGGGGCCATGGAAAGAAGGTAAGCAGAGGCGGCGAGGAACTGGAATGACGTGATCACGACCGAAGGAAGACGCGAGCAGACCAAGTCAGATAGGACCCTGACGTCCTCCTCGAGGCGGTTAACCGTGTCGCCTGACCTGAAAGACTCGCGACCGTTCCACCTTGACCCCAGCACATGGGAAAAGAACCCTTGACGCATCTCATTTTGGGTCTTGGTGATATTATACGCTTCCCAATAATATGAAGATTGGGAGCAGATGATCTGGACAAGGACAATCCCTATCATTATCCAAACATGCTCCCAGAGACCAGCTTCTACCACCCCTGTGACTATGTCAACCAGGCGCTTGCAGATCCAGACAAACGACAAGGACGCCACTATCCTCAAGGCGCCGAGGCAAACTGTGACAGAATCCCTACGAAGCGCTGGCTTCGCGAGACGCCACATTCCCTTTACGCATGTCTTGAAATCTTTCATCCTTGAATAGTTACTCTTCCACTAATCCAGCCTCAATCCACTTGGAAGCTATCCTGGCAGCATCAGATGCAGCCTTTTCCTCTGCCACATCATATTTGTCGGTCAGAAGCTTGGTAAGGTCCTCTACGGTGAAATCCTTCCCCTCCACGCCTTGCCAAAGATAGGCTGCGGAGTCGTTCATCGTGATCATCTTATTGAAATCGACTTGCTCGATCCCTTCTCCGATCACAACATACTGTCCCACTATCGAACGAAGCGTGAATCCCTCTTTGATCCTCATAGTATCACTCTTTTGTAAATAAACAAAATATATCTCCTGAAAGGCTTCAGGAACCTCCAGAAAGTACCCTTGCCAGGCTTTACGACCTTGCCGTTCTCTTTATGGATCTCCTTCACGAGACCAATCACGTCAGAAGCCAAGCAACTCTCTGTACCACAAATATTTCCGTCTCCCATCAGGGTCAAATCATCACCATTGACGGAAAAAACCCTATGCATTATGAATCGCTCGCCAACCCTGGCGAGGACAATATCCCCAACCTCCAAAGGCCTGGACGGTGTTGTCAGAACAACGCTGTCCCTATCTCCTTTTATGAAGGGAAGCATGCTGGCTCCTTTCGGGGTCATTTTCACCTCCTTGCCTTCGCCTAGCAAAGTCTCGATCCCGCTCATGAAGAGATCCATGTCCACGATCTTACTCATTCCCGAGCACCTCTTTTGAGCAGACCAAGGCCGCCTCATCATCAGGCAGGCAGTCCATCATGTAGCACGGAACCTTCTGAACCACAGAAGAAACCGTGTTGAACAATCCGTCAGCGATCGGCTTGAGAGCCCTCAGGCCGGAGGACGAGGAATACAACGATGCGAATCCCTCCACCAACCCCATGCGATGAATAGCGTCATGTGGCGCCCTGTTGATCCTCACAACTGCCCCGACAGGATAATCATCGTTGATATAGCAAGGGGTCTTCCCACTCCATGGAGTCCCGTAAACTCTTGGCACTCCATCCATTATCCTTATTACCGGATTGTCATCATTAAGGAGCCAGGCTCCAGGAACATTCTTCAGCCAGAGACGGCTATGTGTGCTTTTCCCTGTCCCGCTCTTCCCAAGGAAAAGGAATCCTTTCCCTTCGCAGACAGTGCAGGAGGCATGGATCTCGATCGTGTCCAGACCGGCTGTCCTGAAAGCATACATCAGCATTAAGGCGTTATTGACGCAGAAAACCCTGCTGGAGTCGGTCTTAAGG
>JAFROA010000406.1 GCA_017429885.1 Bacteroidales bacterium
ACGTCAAAGTATATGGGTTTATGGAGCACGTTGACAAAAATCTCTTTATTGCCCTCAATACGGTAGATGTTGACCGATGCGACGCAGCCCGGAATATGGTTGCTATGGATGGATAGCAGGATATCTTTCACCAGGAACGGTTTTTTCGCGTTGGCGACGGATCCAAGTTCCCGCCCCAACGGAGTCTCACTTCGTAAGGCAAAACTGACAACCCCGATATTCTTCAGCACGTTTGAACCGGGGCGTACAAGATACTTTTCTTTTGTATTTCCGCCAATGAATACGGCGGGCTGTAATTCCTGCTCGTGAAGGACTATGGTAACATCATCGGAAGCACCTGTGACATAATAAGATGCCGGTTGATAGGAGACATGGAAGAACTCCAGGGTGTCTTGCGGAACCTCTATCTCAAACAAGCCATCGGCAGTGGAGATTGTCCCTATTTCGCGATTCGGGACACCAATCTGAACGTATTCGACGGCTTCCCCCTGTTCATTGATGATTCGCCCTTTCACGTTGAAACGCTCCTGTGCCGATAACAGAGCGGGCAACAATAAAAAGGCTGACGCTAATTTAATCCGCATAGATATCATCCTCTAATTCAACTCCTTCCGGATCCGGCTTATAGTCCAGGATGTCTCCTGGGAGGCAATCCAGAACTTTGCATATTTTATTGAGAGTAGTGAAGCGGATGGCACGGCCTTTTCCTGTCTTGAGCAGGGAAAGGTTGGTCATCGAGATTCCTATCTTCTCGGAGAGCTCTGAGAGTTTCATGTGCCTCTCCCAAAGCATTTTATCGAGGTTAACGGTGATCATATCGCGAGCTTGCTGTCTTGTTCCGCCAGATAGGCCATTTTGTAGAGTCCAGCGAAAAGAAGGACAATGAGGGGAATCAGAATGGTGTTGGATTCAAGCATCAACTCGGATTCACCTTTTACCACAGCCTCATAATTGGAATGGACAAAGGCGAGAAGTCCTGCGACCAAGGCCGCCCAACGAATGAGTGTGATGTTTGACTTGGGGAAGATATCGCCGTCTTTCAGCCCCTTGTTGGTACGATGCAAGAAAACACAGCACAGAATGAAAAGAGAATTGATCCCTATAAAACGGGCCGCAAGTATGATTATTTGCCACCCCTTCATTTCTGGATTCCAGGTTAGGGGATGAATATAACTGCTTACCCATAACTGGGCTATCATCTCCCAGATAAGATAGGCAAGTGTGATACCACTAATAATCAGGATGGCGATGGAGAGTCTTTTGATGCTCCGTTGGGTTGGATTAGTCATTTCTTTGTTTGTTTTGTCATATCGACAGACAAAGATAGTGCCAATTTTACGAAAAACATAAAATTAATTTACGAAATTCGTAAAACCGGTATTGTGGTCAATTGGTGTCGCAAGTGGATATCTGCGAGGAAATGGTTATTTTTGTGAATAATCATTACTATCATACGTCTATGAGGAAGTTGGTATCGTTGGCTTTGGTTGCCCTGATCGCGGCGTCATGCTCCACTAAAGAACCAAGAACGGTCGCTGAAAGAATTCCTGTCACTCCAGCTTGGGCATTGGGTCACATTGTCTGGGAGGATGAATTCAACACACAGGAGGCGGTGAACCGTCTGGTTGATGGCTATTTAGATAGGAATATTCCTGTTGATGGAGTCATAATAGACAGCCCTTGGTCCACTAGTTACAACAATTTCACATGGGACACGAACCGTTATCCGGAGCCTCAGAAACTGACTTCCGGCCTTCTCGACAAGGGTGTCCATTCGATTCTTTGGCTGACTGGCTGCGTGAATACCGTCAGTGCGGATTGCCCGGTCGATAAAAGTTCCAATTATGATGAGGTGGTTTCCAATGGATTTGTTGTGAATGGTGGAAAGCCTTACAATTGGTGGAAGGGCACGGGAGTTCATGTCGATTTCACGAATCCGGAGGCTACCGCATGGTGGTATTCGCAGCTTGACAAGGTGATGGAAGGAGGGGTGTATGGCTTCAAGGTCGATCAGGGAGAATTGAGCATTCCTGAGCCTGTCGTGACCAGCATAGGTGAAATGTCCAATAAGGAATACAGGCATTTCTACTATGACGCCATGTACGACTATGTGAATAGCCGTCGTCCTGGCATGGGAATGATTCTGGCCAGACCGTATTCATTTCAGGGAGATGCGGATAACGCCAGCAAAAACAAGCTTAGTCTTGGCTGGTGCGGTGATTTCTCCGGAGAATGGCAGGGTCTTAAAGCCCAGATCAAGAATATTTACACCTCAGCGGAACATGGCTACGGTGCAGTCGGTACAGAGGTGGGCGGATTCAACGGAGCGGCTCCCGGCAAGGAGCAGCTCATAAGGTACGCACGGTTCGGAGCCCTTACGGCAGGCATGGTTAACGGAGGTGCCAATAAGCCGTTTGAGAACCATCTCGCATGGTGGCACAGTGAGGAGGCAGGTAAGATTTACCGTGACGTGGTACTTCTCCACAAGAAACTTGTCCCGTACATATTCTCCACAATCGTTGACGCTCATCTGAATGGCGGCACTCTGCTTCGGGATGTTGATTTCGAGCAGGAGAGCCACCGTCTGGGACCGGATCTTTTCACAAAGGCAATAACTGATTATGACTCAAATGTTTCCTTTGTTCTTCCCGAAGGGGATGATTGGATCGAGTGGGTATCCCGTGATCGCCTGCATGGGGGCTCTGTCGTTGAGAAGGAATATGCCCTCGACGAGTTCCCCCTTTATGCCAGGGTTGGGGCTGTCATCCCGATGGATGAGGGCGATCATATTGATATACTGATAGTTCCGGGAGATCAACCTGTTGATGTGATCCTCCATCTCCCTGATGGTGAGGGAACCTCTTACAGCGATTGCAGGGTGAGGTATAATCCTGTGACCGGGAAATCCAAGATCTCCGGGAAGACCTCCAAGCCTTGCCAGGTAGTGTTCAGGAAGCCGATGGTCAGTTGGGAAGCGTCTTGGATCGGTATCACTTCTCCGGAGGATGTCAGGACCGGCGAGGTGTCCCTTCCAGCGAGATACTTAAGAACCACCTTCCAGTCTGGCAAGACAGTTCGGGAGGCTTGGTTGCATATCTGTGGCTTGGGCCTTTATGAGGCATATATCAACGGGTTCAAGGTTGGGGGAGAGCAGGTCCTGATGCCCACTGTCTCCAACTACGATAAGACAGTGTACTACAATAGTTTCAATGTCACCGGCTTATTGAAGAAGGGCGTCAATGCCATGGGCGTGGCCCTCGGCACGGGGCGTTTTCCTGGTGTCAGGGTGAGCTGGGACAATATCAACACCTACAAGCGGTACGACAAGCAGCTGCCTTGCCTCCTTTGCCAGCTTGAGATTCAATATTCAGACGGAAGCCTCCAGAGGATTGTGAGCGATAAGAGCTGGAAAGCCACAGCCGACGGACCGATACGCTCCAATAATGAATATGACGGCGAGATCTACGACGCCAGGATGGAACAGGATGGATGGCTTGATCCATCGTTTGACGATAGCTCATGGCCTCAAGCGGAGGCGGCAGAGGCTCCTTTGGGGAAGCTTACCTTGCAACCGAATCCTAACATCGAGATACAGGATATTGTGAAGCCGGTGTCAGTCAGTCCTTTATCCGGAGGGAGATATATTCTTGACATGGGTCAGAATATGGTCGGTTGGTTGCAGGTCAGGGCTAGGATGAGTGAGGGCGACACCTTGAAGATGCGGTTCGCCGAGACGCTTCAGGATGACGGCGAGCTTTACACCGAGAATCTCCGTACAGCCAAGGCCAGGGATTATTATATCGCCCGGGACGACAAGGAGTTCGTCTGGCATCCTTTGTTCGTGTATCATGGCTTTCGTTTCGTGGAGATCAGCGGCCTTTCTCATCAGCCTTCACTTGAGGATTTCGAAGGGCAGGTTATCTATGACAAAATGGCCACGACAGGCCATTTCGAATGCTCAGACCCCGTAATTAACCCAGTGTATAAGAACGCGTTCTGGGGGATTAGAGGCAATTATCGTGGAATGCCTACCGATTGCCCGCAACGGGATGAGCGCATGGGCTGGCTTGGAGACCGGGCCACAGGGTGCTACGGAGAGAGCTGGATGTTTGACAACCACGCCCTCTATTCAAAATGGCTGGATGACATCGCCACCGAGCAGAACGAGGAGGGACAACTTCCTAGCGTGGCTCCCAATTTCTGGACGGTGCGTCCCGACAACATGACTTGGCCGGGGTTGTTCATTGATGCCGCCAGGATGCTGTGGATGCGTTTCGGGGATGAGGAAGTGATCGTCAAGCATTATCCTGCGATGAGAAAGTGGCTCTCTTACATGAAGGAGAGGTATCTGGTGGATGGAATCATGACAAAGGACAACTATGGCGACTGGTGCATGCCGCCGGAGTCCTTGGAAATGATTCATTCCCAGGATCCCGCACGCATCACTGCTCCCGCCGTGATCGCCACTCCGTACTATGTCCATTATTGCGAGGTCATGAAGGAGTTCGCTCCCATCGCCGGCTATCCAGGGGATGTCCAGTACTTTGAGGCTGAGCGTAAGGCCAGTGTGGAGGCTTTCAACCGGAAGTTCTACAATTCGGAAAGAGGCTGCTACGACAATAACACAGTGACAGCCAACCTGTTAGCTCTCTGGAATGGGATTGTCCCGGAAGGGGAGGAACAGAGGGTGTTAACGTTGATTGTGGACAAGACGGAGAATGAGTTCGGCGGTCATGTCAGCTCGGGAGTCATCGGTATCCAGGTGCTGATGAGGACTTTAACCGAATATGGCAGGCCGGATCTGGCGCTTAAGATAGCTTCTGACGACACCTATCCTTCATGGGGATATATGGCTGCCCATGGTGCCACCACAATCTGGGAACTATGGAACGGCGATACGGCGGACCCCGCAATGAATTCAGGCAATCATG
>JAFROA010000036.1 GCA_017429885.1 Bacteroidales bacterium
CTATGGCTTCTTCCATTGGAGAAAGAAGGGTGAATATGTCTCCTAGATATGGAAATAATTAAATATTAATATATTATGAGATTTGTTCAAAACTTTTTCGCTTCTGCGGCAGTGCTGTTTTCAGCATTGACAGTCGCGGCCCAAGATGCGCCTTATCTTAACAAGAACCTCAGTCCTGAACAAAGGGCAGAGGACCTTTTGGGAAGGCTTACCCTTACAGAAAAGGCGTCCTTGATGGACTATAACTCTCCGGCGATCCCTCGCCTTGGCATACCCGCATACAACTGGTGGAACGAGGCGCTCCACGGTGTCGCCCGCAACGGTTACGCCACCATGTATCCTATGCCTATTGGCATGGCGGCATCCTTCGATCCCGAATTGATCGAGGAAGTCTTCACCTCCGTAAGCGACGAGGCCAGGGTCAAATATCGTCTTGCCCGTACTGTCGAGACCCGTGAGAGCGTCCAATATGCCGGCCTTACTTTCTGGACTCCTAACATCAACATATTCAGGGATCCACGCTGGGGCAGGGGAATGGAGACCTATGGTGAGGACCCGTATCTGACCGGCCTTCTGGGATCAGCTGTAGTAAGGGGGCTGCAGGGAGATTTCTCCGACGGTCATCTGAAGGCCCAGGCCTGCGCCAAGCATTTCGCTGTTCACTCGGGTCCGGAGTCTTTGAGGCACACATTCGACGCCAACGTCTCCGAGAGGGATCTTTGGGAGACCTATCTCGCCGCTTTCAAGGACCTTGTCATGAAGGCTGGAGTTCAGGAGGTCATGTTCGCCTATAACCGTTTCGAGGGCTATCCTTGCGGCGCCTCCAAGAGGCTCCTCCAGGATATCCTCAGGAACGAGTGGGGATACAAAGGCTTGATAGTGAGCGACTGCTGGGCTGTATCCGATTTCGTCGGCGAGCAGTACCACAACTGGGCTAAGACCCGTGAGGAAGCCATAGCGGCCGCTACTCTGGCCGGTATGGATGTCGAGTGCGGCAATATGACCAATCTCCTTCCCGCCGCCGTCTCACAGGGATTGCTGAAGGAAACTGATATTGACGAGCATGTGAAGAGGCTTCTCGCCGTTCGTTTCGCCCTAGGCGAGATGGACTTCGAGTCTCCTTGGGACAATATTCCCGAGTCAGTCCTTTGCTCGGAGGAGCATAAGGCACAGTCGCTTGACATCGCCCGCAAGAGCCTTGTCCTGCTGAAGAATGATGGCATACTGCCGCTCGCTGATGACGCCAAGGTGGCTCTTGTCGGTCCCAATGCGGCGGATTCCGTGATGATGTGGGGTAACTACGAGGGTGTCCCCAAGCGCACCGTGACCCTTTATGACGCTCTTAAAGCCAGGGTTCCCGAGTTGAAATATGTCAAAGGCTGCCCTCATGCGGCTGAGCTTGATACCGTGGCTGTCGATGTGGCCGCCGTGGTTGATGAATTGAAGGATTATGATGTGGTCATATTCGCTGGTGGTATCACTCCGCGTCTAGAGGGAGAGCAGATGGATGATGTGGATATTCCCGGCTTCTTCGGAGGAGATCGCACCTCGATTGAGTTGCCCGCCATTCAGAAGGAGCTTGTCGCTGCGATTGCCGCCGCTGGCAAAAAGGTGATATTCGTGAACTTCTCCGGAAGCGCCATCGCTCTTAAGGATGAGGATGGAATTTGCTCCGCAGTGGTCCAGGCCTGGTATCCCGGCCAGGAGGGTGGAACCGCGGTAGCCGACCTGCTTTATGGCGAGTTCAATCCTTCCGGAAGGCTCCCGCTGACATTCTATGCCGATGATTCCCAGGTCAAGGATTTCAATGATTATGACATGGATGGAAGGACATACCGCTATTTCAGGGGAGTTCCTCAGTATGCGTTCGGTCATGGTCTAAGCTACACCACATTCAAATATGGCCGTCCGAAGCTCAAGAAAATGGCTGACGGTTCCAAGGCTGTCGTGGTCAAGGTCAAGAATAAAGGTCAAATGGATGGGGATGAGATTGTCCAGCTTTATGTCAGTCGTCCAGACGACGCCCAAGGTCCTGTCAAGGCTCTTCGCGGGGTCAAAAGAGTCTCTCTGAAGGCCCATAAGGCCCATAAGGTCGTGATTCCTGTCGATGACGAGACTTTCAAATGGTGGGATGCTGAGGCCGGCAGGGTCGTTCCTCGCTCTGGTGAATATGTGCTCCACGTGGGAGGCACCTCGGCTGACAGTGGTCTCAGGACTGTGAAAGTCAAGGTCTGATAAAGGCGGCGTTTTTCGGAAACTGTGTCCGACATGACAGCTTCCCTTTTTAAACGAAGTATTCTATCCCTGGTGCTCCTGCTGGCCGCCATAGGACTGAATGCCCAATCTTGGCCGGAAGCGGGACGATACACTAAGCCAGGCAGCCGCTGGTGGTGGCTTGGTTCGGCCGTCGATCGTGAGAACCTGCGTGTTAATATGCGGGAATATGCCTCAAGAGGTATCGGTGCGCTGGAAATCACGCCTATCTATGGTGTGCAGGGAAACGAGGCGAACAACATTGAGTTCCTCTCACCTCAGTGGA
>JAFROA010000407.1 GCA_017429885.1 Bacteroidales bacterium
CCAGCAGTCAATCCCTAGTGTGATGGACTGGGACACCTGGCTCGGTGTGACTCCTTACCACTACTTCAACGAAAAGTACCACCAGGGAGACTGGCGTTGCTGGTACGACTTCGGTATGGGCTGCCTCGGAGACTGGGGCGCGCATATTCTTGACACTGTCCATGAGTTCCTGGAGCTCGGTCTCCCTTATGAGGTGAGCATGCTCTACGAAAGCGGCCACAACGACTATTTTTATCCATATTCCTCGACCATCCTTTTCCGCTTCCCCCAGAGGAATGGGATGCCGCCTGTGGACGTGACTTGGTACGACGGACTCGACAACCTGCCGCCTCTTCCTGAGGGATATGGCGCTGGTGTCTCAACAGCCGATGTTCCCGCCTCAGGTCAGAATGTCGGTCCCGTCGCCAAGATATCTCCTGGTAAGATCATCTACTCCAAGGACTTGATATTCAAGGGAGGAAGCCATGGAAGCACTCTCTCTATCATTCCTGAGGAGGCCGCAAAGGATATGGCTTCCAAGTTGCCAGAGGTGCCCAAGAGTCCTTCGAACCATTTCGAGAACTTCCTTCTCGCTTGCCAGGGCATAGAGAAGACCCGTTCGCCTTTCGAGATCAACGGCGTTCTTTCCGAGGTGTTCTGCCTTGGCGTCATCGCCCAGAGGCTCAACGCCAAGTTGTATTTCGATCCCAGGACCAAGCAGTTCACCAACAACGACTTCGCCAACGCTATGCTGGTTGGCCAGCCGCCTCGCAGGGGTTGGGAGGAGTTCTACAAAATGTAATATCTTAGTGTATGAGAAGAATAGCATTCGCTCTTCTGGCGCTAGCGTTATGCGCCTGCGGAGGGGGCCAAAAAGAGACCCCGCAGGATAACTCCCTGACGTCCCAGGAAAAGAAGGACGGTTGGGCCCTATTGTGGGACGGAAAGACCACGGAGGGGTGGAGAGGTGCCAAACTTGACGCCTTCCCTGATCACGGATGGGTGATTGAGGATGGTGTCCTGAAGGTCCTCAGCAGTGATGGAAGCGAGTCCACGAACGGTGGTGATATCATCACGACCAGGCTCTATAAGAACTTCATTCTTAAGGTGGACTTCAAGATCACCGAGGGTGCGAACAGTGGCATCAAGTACTTCGTGGATCCGACCCTGAATAAGGGCACGGGCTCCGCGATCGGCTGCGAGTTCCAGGTCCTTGACGATCTTCGTCATCCCGATGCCAAGCTTGGCGTTAAGAGTAACAGGACCTTGGGCTCTTTGTATGACCTTATCCCAGCTCCGGCTGACAAGCCCTTTGACATCAACTCATGGAACACTGCCCAGGTGGTTGTCCAGGGCAATCACGTGGAGCATTGGCTCAATGGCGTGAAACTCCTTGAGTACGAGCGTAATAATCAAGAGTGGAACGCTCTCGTGGCCTATAGCAAGTATAAGGATTGGCCGAACTTCGGTAATTATGAAGAGGGCTATATCCTCCTCCAGGATCACGGTGACGAGGTCTGGTATAAGAACATCAAGATCAAGGAGTTAAAGTAAGTTACAATGCAAGACAGACGGGGTTTTCTTAAGGCCGTCGCGACTGCTTCGGTTGGTGTTGTTATAGCACCTGGTGAGATAATTGGAAAGGAGAAGGGACTTGATGTCCCTTCTCCTGCTTCTGATGAGGCAATTCTAAAGGGCAATGAATCCTTGCAGGTATTGGGCACCGAAGATCCCGTGCTCAATAAGATAAGGCAGGCTCGATATGTGGGCGCACCTTCCAGTGTCAAAGCCGCGTCACTAGGCATCCTCCATTATTCCGACATCCATGGGGATAATATAGCGGTCGCCAGGATCCATGACCTTATTGGTAAATACGGCCATTACATTGATGCGGTGCTTGCCACAGGTGATTCGGTTCTCTACTACGCTGACGGTACCAAAGAGTATCCAAACGACGCCAAATGGTGGCGCGCTTCCGGACTCGCCGAGAAGTCACTCTTCGTCCTCGGCAATCACGACAGTGCTGCCAGGTCCAATGAGAAAGGCCATCTGGAGGGCTCTGCTGACTGGGATTTCAAAGGAAAGGAGTGGGCTTTCGATACTTATTATGCTGATTATATAGACAAGCTTGGATATGTCATGCCTAAAGGATATGACAACCCTTCAAGCCCGTATTACAAATCATGTTTTTGGCATAAGGATTTCTCAAACGCCAAGATAAGGCTCCTGGGACTTGACTGCATGCACTTCAACGATGGATTCCGTTACCTTACCAAGGAGCAGGAATCCTGGCTTTCGGCCAGGCTTGCCGACACACTTGATCCCGGCAATCCAGCATATGGCTATTCTATCATTGTCTCCTCTCATTATCCTTTGGATGATTTCGATGGGGACAACGAGAGATGGGAAGAGTCGAGGCACCGCTTTATCTACAACCAGAATTCCCGGGGTGGCCGAGTCATGAATCACAGGACCGGGGACGCGACTAACTTTCACACCCCGACAACTCTTTCCTATATTGCCAATAAGCGTTTTTCGATGAGGTCGAAAGTACCTGCCCCCTCAGAGCAGTATGGTTATGTCTCAGGTCCTTCAAATCCTCTTGCGGATGTTGTTCAGACCTGGGTGGACAAGGGAGTGAAGTTTGTTGTTTGGCTCACAGGCCATTGTCACAGAGACATGCTCTATTATCCGGCGAAATACCCTGGCCTGCTATGTCTCACAATCGATCAGGCCGGAAACCTTCGCGGGAATTCGGTTACTGATCGGGGAGAGGATCTCGAGTCCCGGTTCTGCGCCAACTACTACGGGATTGATACCCAGGACGGACTGTTCAAGATAGTGAGGCTTGGTCTTTCGATGACCCGCTACATGGTCCAGAAAGATGTACTCTGCTATGACTACATCAATCGGAAAGTGATATTTGAGTGATATTGAGCTTTATTTCCGCTCCTTTCCGCCGAGGATCGATCTGACTTTCAGGGGCTCGTTAGTGGTGATGCAATCGACACCCTGACCAATCATCTCTTTGATATCCTCTTCCTTGTCGACAGTCCAGACGTTGACACTCATCTTCCTGTCGTGGGCTTCCTTAACCCAGGTGGGGTTCTTCTGGAACACGCTGTAGTGGTAATCAATGCCGTTGATACCTTTGGCGAGAACCTCTTCAGGGCTCATATTCCCTGAAAGATACTGGTTGGTGAATCCGGGGCAGAGGGCGGCTATCCTTTCGCACATGTTACGGCTGAAAGAAATGAATATTACTTTCTTGGGATCGAACAGGCCGTGCCTTTTGAGAGCTTCTATGCTCTTGTCCACCATGTAGTCCTCATGGGCCTTGTCAATCTGCGACTTGAGCTCGAATACCAGCACTGTGCCTCCCTTCTCACCCTGGGTCAGATACTCGTCGAGGGTGGGGAGTTTCTCTCCGTTCTTTAGACGATAATCCTTGAAATCAGCGTAGTCATGGGTCTGGATATTCACACCCTTGATGTCGCGATCGTGGTGGACAACAATCACGAGGTCGGAGGTCATATGGACATCGAATTCGCTGCCCCATAAGTGGTTCTTCTGGGCAAGTTCAAGCGACTTGATTGAGTTCTCGGCGTAACCTGCCTCCTCACAGTTCCAATAGCCTCTATGGGCGGTGATGGCGACTTTGGGAGCGCATGAAGCAGCTAATGCGACTAAGGTGGATACGGCTGCGGCAAAAACTATTAATCTTCTCATATTGGATAATGTTTATAAGTTTCAGTGTTCCTTACAAATTTAATAATTTCTTGATATATTTTTGCCTGTAGTCCTGGACATTCTCGTTCCACCAGGCCTTGTATGGCTCAGGAATGGACGCAGACCAATGGTTGCGGAAAGGGCTGCTGATCACCTGGACATCACCAGTGACACCATTCAGGCCGGAGAATATCTCTGAGGGCGGGCATGTAGTGTCCACAAGGCCTATCTCGACGAGGAAACGGGCCTTGGACCCTCTCATGAGTAAGGCTCCGTCGAAGTAGGGAGCCACTTTCTTCGCTTTCCGAGCGTTCTTCTCGGTCAGAATACTTGTGTCCACATTCAGTCTCGTGGAAGTTGGTGTATCAACTCCGTTATATTCCATGGGCCATGGCCAAGCGTCGTTTCTGCCTTGAAGGTAACCGCCGTTCCCGATCATCGCCGGCACATTGATCACCACGTCCGTGATACGGTCATCAAGTCCGGCCAGGGCGACCGCCTGAGCCCCGCCCTGGCTTTCTCCGAGCAGGACAATGGTTTTCCCGTCCCATGCCGGATCCGTAGTGATATAGTCCAATGCCCGGATCGCCCGAAGAATCATTTTCCTGAAGTAATAAGAGTTCCTGGATGTGATTGGAC
>JAFROA010000408.1 GCA_017429885.1 Bacteroidales bacterium
ACTGGACCAGGAACTACTTCAAGCACAGCGACTTGACAAATGGAGCCAAGATAGTTTACTCGATGTCCGCGGAGCCAGTCACCACCCGCGGCACCGCCACCGAGGACAAGCCGTATTCATTTTCCATAGCGAAGGAATAATACATTGCTGAACGACGTAAAGACACAAGAGGCGGAGCTGATCACCATGCTCAAGCAAGGCTCCGAGGAGGCGTTCAAGTCTTTATATGACATGTACGCCAAGAGGCTTTACGCGTTTTGCCTGGAATACACCAAGTCCCGGGAAGACACGGAGGAGATTGTCCAGGATGCCTTCGTTTGGCTCTGGAAGAACCGTTCCTCCATCCGCCAGGAAACCACAATCAAGAACCTTATATTCCTTAGAGTCAGGCATTTCCTAATCAATGCATGGAGGACGAGGTTGAAAGAACCCGTGTTCGAGGACTATGTTGACTACATTAATCTTTTACAAGACAAATCTTCCGACAGACTCGAATATGACGAGTTCCTCTCCACGGTCAAGTCGATCCTCGACAGGCTGCCTCGCACGCAAGCCAGGGTCGTCATGATGTCCAGGATCGAGGGATTCAAGAACAAGGAGATAGCCCAGAAACTTCGGCTCAGCGAACAGACTGTAAAGAACTCCCTATCAGTTGGGTTGAAATCCCTGAAAGAAGAGCTTGGGAAAATGATCATTTTGGTACTTTCTTTCATTATTACTTGTCTATAAAGAACAAATGGATACTTTGCTGGAAGAAAAATACAGAAGGGACACTCTTACACCCGGAGAATTGCGGCTTTTGAGAGAAAAGCTTGCGGGATCCTCCGATGAAGACATTTCCTCGGAAATGGAAAGGCACTGGATGACCGGTGACTTCGACGACTCCGCTATTTCTGAAGAAAGAGTTGATAACCTATATCTGGACATCCGTAAGAAACTTGCTCCGGAAAAACAGTCCAGGACTTGGATATGGTGGAGCGGGATCGCCGCATCCCTCCTGTTACCCTTAAGTCTGTTCTTCACGGCAAGGAGCATCACCACCATCCGGCAGCAGTCTTCACAAGAAATCGTCATCTCAACAGCCAAGGGAGAGCAGAGCACAATAAACCTTCCTGATGGAACCACAGTCAAACTCAACGAACTGTCCGACCTAAAGTATTCACCGGGCTCATTCAGCAGAAAGAAAAGGGAGATTGAATTCGAAGGAGAGGGCTTTTTCAATGTTACGAAAAACGATGAGTGCCCTTTTATCATAGAAGCGGACAAGATGACAACGACCGTGCTAGGGACATCCTTCAACCTTGAAGCCAGAGTATCGGATGCGTTTAACAAGGTCCTGCTGATTGAAGGTAGTATCAAGTTGGTGTCATCGATTTCCGGAGAGACCATCGTGATGAATCCAAATGAAGAAGTGACCCTGAACAAGAATACAGGCAAGATGGTTGTCACAAGGCCCGATAGTAAGGAGAGTATCACCAGTTGGGTGAAAAAAGAAATTGTCTTAAAGAGGGTGAGCCTCAGGGAAATCACAGACCTCCTCTCCGATAAATACGACATCGTGTTTGACATCGATAAAGGCGTGGACATGGAGGAGCTTTTCACCGGGACTCTGCCGACAAATGACCTGCTATTATGTGCTGAGATTCTTGAATATGCCTACGGCGTGAAGATCAAGCTTTCCGGAGGGGCCGCGATTATAAGTAAATGAATCATTTAAACTTTTGACCAAGTCCCACGACTCGCTAAGATCCGGCCAGTTTTTCTGGCCGGATTTATTTTCACGCCAATAAAAAACGTGATTACTTGGTACTTTTTGTCAGTCACGTTGTCTATTATTATATAAAAACCTTTTTATATTGTAGTTTAACCACAAAAACAAAATGACATGAACAGCTCACGAATGTGGAAATTCTTTTTGCTGGTATCTTTGATGTCATTTTTCTACTCCGGGGCTTTTGCCCAGACAGGGAAAGTGAACGTCAAAGTTGACGGAGCTCCACTCTCGCAAGTCATCCAACTAATTGAGAACCAGACGAAATACCGGTTCTCGTACAGGGATGAAATCCTGAGTGGACAGAAAAACATCACCCTGGATCTTCAAAACGCGACTGTACAGGAGGTCCTGGATGCCGCGTTCTCCGGCCGGGACATCAGTTACCGGATTCTCTCCGACAAATCCATCGTGTTGTTCACAGGACCCGAAGAAGTGAACAACACTATCACCCTGACGGGAACCGTCAAGGACAATGATGGCAATCCGTTGATCGGAGTCGGAGTCATCCTCGATGGAAAGCCCAATGTTGGCACGGTAAGCGACGAAAACGGAAACTGGTCACTGACTGTCCCCAAAGGATCAACTCTTCAATTCTCATCTATCGGTTACAAGACAGTCACGGTCGCCGTAGGGAACCGGTCTGTCATCAATGTCACTATGGAGGAAGACATCAATCGTCTGGACGATGTGATTGTGATCGGATACGGTACGGCGCGCAAGGCGGATCTCACCGGCTCTACCGCATCTGTCCAGGGCGACAAACTGGCCGCGAAAAACACTCCGAATCTTTCCACACAGCTCCAGGGTCTGATGCCCGGAGTTCAGGTGACACGAAACACTAGCGACCCGGCCGCCGGAGCGACGATACGAGTGCGAGGTATCACAACCATGTCAACCAACGATCCGCTTGTGATCATAGACGGAGTGCCAGGATCACTGGACAGTGTTTCTCCTGAAGATGTGAAAGACATTCAAGTACTTAAAGACGCCGCTTCCGCAGCGATTTATGGATCAAGGGCAGCCGCGGGAGTCATACTTGTCACCACAAAGAGGGCAAAAAACAACGACTTCTCACTCAGCTACAACTTCGAGTACGGAATCGACAAGGCAACGGCCATCCCCCAGCAGGCGAGCATCGTTCCCTGGATGATAGGATTGAACGAACTTGCCTACAACGACGGTGCCTCCTCAATGAATTCCCGCTACCCGGAGGATCTGATCAACAACTACGCTTCCATGAGAGCCGGCGACCCGGACCTCTATCCCGACACCGATTGGTTCGGTCTTGGCCTGAAAAAGGCCACCAACCACCAACGTCACGGGTTTTCCCTGTCTGGTGGAACGGAAAAACTGACGACAGTGTTCTCGTTCAACTATTATAATGCCGACGCCTTGTACGACAATAAGAACTACAAACGCTACAACGCCAGAATCAACAATGACTACAAGATAAATGATTGGATCCATGCGAGCGTGGACATGGGCTTGACCCACAGCGATGCCCACAATCCTCAGGTCATGAGCGGGAGTTATGTGTATTCACTAATGGAGAGATCGCCTCTTTTCAATGCCTACTGGTCAGACGGAGAATTTGCAGATGCGAAGGATGGAGATAACTCAATCGCCGCAATTCACCTTGGTGGAAAAAGACTTAACCAGTCTTACTCAATGAACGGAAAACTCCAACTTGATATAACACCTTTCAAAAACTTCACATTAACAGCACTCGTCGCCCCGCAGTTTAATTTCAATTATGGCAAGAGTCATTTAAAGAAATTTGAACTGAGGAATGCAACCGGAGGATACATAGCCGGCACCGGATTCGGTTCCACGTCTCTTAGCGAGACCAGGAACAACTCAAAAGCAATGACATCCCAGCTTTATGCCAACTATAAGATAGATCTGGGCGGACACAGTATCAGCGCCATGGCGGGCTTTGAGGGTTATTCCTATTCATGGGAGAATCTGGGCGCAAGCAGGACGAATTACACCCTCAACAACTTCCCCTATCTGGATCTCGGGCCTGCCGACTACCAGTTCAACAATGGTACTGCCGGTCACAACGCTTACCAGTCGTTCTTCAGCCGTTTGATGTATTCCTTCAGGGGCAAGTACTTGCTACAGGCCAATGTCCGTGCCGACGGTTCTTCCCGTTTCGCAAAGGAATACCGCTGGGGAGTATTCCCTTCGGTATCAGCCGGTTGGGTTATCTCAGAAGAGCCATGGTTCAACGTTGGGCCGATCAATTATCTTAAGATCAGAGGTTCAGTTGGACAGCTTGGAAATGAGCGGATCGGTTCCGAGTTCCCTTATCAGGCAGCCTTGAATTTCGGAAGCGGTTTTATTCCCAACTCCTCTACAGGAGAAACAGACATTGTCCAGACCGCTTACCAGGCCGACTACGCTTTCAAGGATATAACATGGGAGACAACTACCACCTACGGAGCCGGGCTTGACTTAGCCATGTTCCGAAGCAGGTTGCATGCCACCTTCGACGCTTATTACAAAAAGACGGAGGACATGCTTATCGCCGTCGGTTTCCCCTCATATTTCGGCTACAATTCTCCCCAGGGCAACAATGCTGACATGTTCACAAAGGGCTGGGACCTCGACCTATCATGGAATGACAGCATCGGGGATTTCAGGTACGGAATCAGCTTCAACATTTCTGACTACAGATCAAGGATGGGTTACATGGCTGACAAGCAGAGCATATCCAACAACAAACTCACAGAAGAAGGTTCCTACTATCAGGAATGGTATGGTTACCAGAGCAAGGGAATCATCCTCAACGAGGAGGCTATGCTTAATGAGGACGGGACCAAGATTGCCGTCCTTACGAACAACGACAAACCTGGTGCCCTAGCCTATGTCGATCAGGATGGAGACGGTAAAATCACCGCAAGTCAGGATCGTGTAAAACTCGGCAACTCTCTTCCTGAATATCTTTACGGTGCTTCCGTCAATGCAGGATGGAAAGGCTTTGACTTCAATTTATCTCTCCAGGGAGTAGGTCATCAGCTCAGCTACTGGTCATGGGGTGTAACACCTTTCCTCTACCAGGCATATTCAGCTCCACAGGTCCTGCTTGACAGTCATTGGAGCCCTAATGCAACAGATGAGCAGAATTCTAAAGCAAAGTATCCCTACCTGACGACCAATACCACTAATATTTTCGCTGGCAGTGACTTCTACCTGTTTAACGGAGCTTACATGCGAATAAAGGACATCACCCTGGGATACACTGTCCCGTCAGAGATCTCGAGAAAGATCCGCGTCAACAGATTCAGAATCTACGCTTCGATAAACGACTTGCCCGCATTCTCAAAGTATCCGAAAGGATATGACCCCGAATGGAACAAGTACAGCGATTTCATAATGACTTCGTTTATATTCGGAACTAACATCACATTCTAAAGGCACTATGAATATGAAAAAGATATCATTAATGGCTATCGCCATTTCCTTCGTTCTCTCTTCATGCGCCAATCTTGACCTGAACCCGCTGTCCTATGGATCAAGCGAGAACTGGTATCATGACGCGACCGAGATAGAAATGTCGCTCAATGACCTGTGGAGGGCAGACTTCTTCCCTATCGATGATCTTGACTGGGATGACGACTGGATGAACAGGAACGGATCCAACGTTGTCACTCTCGGAACCATAACTTCCCAATGGTCTACGGCGTCCGGACGTTGGACCGCGCTGTAT
>JAFROA010000409.1 GCA_017429885.1 Bacteroidales bacterium
CAGACGTGATCTGAACGGGGCATCCGGACAGACGGCTCTTTGATTTGATAAATCTGATATTTGTCCCGTTTTTGTCCCTTCAAACCGAAGACAAAACGGAACCGAGCGCTGTAAGAAATTGATTTACCTCTTGTTCCCTGCGCACTCTTTTATTTTTCGGCAGGGATTTCAAAGATATAAAAAAACGCCACACTTTCGTGCGGCGTTACCTGACTTATAGCGATGTGCGGAAGGGACGAGATTCGAACTCGTGGTACGGTTACCCGTACGACAGTTTAGCAAACTGTTGGTTTCAGCCACTCACCCACCCTTCCAGTGGTCTCGGCCGAAAGGTTTTGTCAAACCGTTCATTTAAGTCGGGACTGCAAAGATACAAAAATTAATTATTTCGCAATAGCTTCGGGGAAAAGATTCTATTTCTCAGTGCCGACGATATATTTCGCACCGGGGAGGAAGGAAAGAAGCATCACCGCCACGGCGCTGCAGATGAAGGACAAAATGGCGATAGCCGGGATGGCGAGCCCTACGGGAATCGAAGGGTTAGCCCTGTCGCCTCCGATGATCCAAGTCGCGATCGGAGCCAGGAAGAACATGTGCGCAAGGTACATCCCGAAGGTGAGCTTGGCTATGCCAGTGACTGGCTTCTGGACCTTTTCGGGCACATTCTCTATGCATGAGAAAAGCAGGAAGGCGCCGAAGGTGGCGAGCAGCACGTTAGGGGTGCAGAATGGCCAGCCCCACTCGATGTCCGGAGTAGGAATAATCTGCCCAGGGACTCCCTTCCACCAGAAAGACCAGCCAGTGAAAGCGGCTCCCACGAGGAAGCATAACGCACCGATAATCAACTTTTTCCGGCGAGCCCAATCAAGATGTACACGGATAAAATGGGCAAGCACGAGGTAGCCAAGGTAGCCTGAGCAATACCAGAATGCGCCATATTCATTCCAGAAACACTCGCCCCAAAGCTCCGGGCTGACGAACCGGTGCAGCCAGGGGATAAAAGTAGTGAAGGCGAATAGCCCGATGAATATCAATTCTTCTTTGGCGGAGGCCTTCTCCAGCCACGGCGAGACCACCGGGATAATCAGGTACAGGCTGATCAGGGGATACATGAACCAGAGGTGCCCGGCCATCGATGGGAAGTTGAAAGGAAGGAGTTTAAGGTCGGCCAGAGACTGCTCCCAAGTCATTCCGCCCCAAAGCAGAGGCAGGAATGTATAGAGCAGAAGGAAGGTCACAAAGGGCGGGAGGATCCTCCCGAAACGCCTCTTGTAGAACGATCCCATGGTCTGGCCCGGCTTCAAGGGGACGAGCAGGAAGGCCGAGACTATCATGAATAGCGGAACCGCCGTCCTGGCGACAAAACCATCGTAGAAGGCCACCCAGAAGCGGTTGCTCTCATTAGCGAGCATGGAGACGTTACCGGCGAGCCCGGAAGAGTCGGCGCCATAGAAATTCTCACTCGCATGGACGAACATGACCATCAGGCACGCCACGACCCTGATCCAGTCGATAAACTCGATTCTCTTATTCATAGCTTGACGCCAGAGCCGAAGACTTTCGCCGCGAGTTTCTCCAGTTCTTCAGCAGGTCCTTCAAGGTGGAAGGTGAACTGGGTGTGGGTGAGGCTCTCTCCAGGGGCGAGAGCTGCGCCGGGCGAGGAGGTCTCGATCTCGTAGAAGGGTCCCATCACTACTCCGGTCTCGGTGGGACCGTCGTTGTAGGAGTTGATCACATCGCCACCGAAGTTGTCTTCCTGAGGGCCCCACTGGGAGTTGACATAGTCATTAACTCCTTGAGGGATAGTGTATTTAAGAATATTCAAGACGCCAGCCTTGGGGTCGAAACTGCCGCAGAGATCCTTGGCGCTCCCGGAAGGGAGGCCGATCTTAGCCCTGTACTTTCCGTCAATCTTGAAATAGACGAAACCGTCCTTCACCTCAAGCCTGTCAACAGGGACTGTCCCGAAATAGTCATCCTTGACCACCTTGCCTTCATATGTCTGATTATAAGGGATAAACACGACTGTAGAGGGGGTCGGGGGATACATCCCGAGCAGCCAGACTGAAGGCATGCCGGTCTCTTTGTTCCAGGATCCGGCGCCGAGGTTCTTGATGGTGTTTGCTGTGCAATATGCCACCGGACTGACTCCAGCGGGTAGTTCTATTCCCAGAACCTTCTCAACCTCAGAGCGATCCAGAAGCCTGACCGACCTTCGCACTCCGATGTGGAACTCCACTCCCGACGCGTTGGTCAACGTCGCTTCTTTGGTGAATACGGCCTCGGACTCCGACGATGACTCAACCTCGAAGGGTTCCGAGTCAATGAACGCCGGAACGTCCCAGTTGGCGTAGACCTGCTCAGATCCCGGCTTGAAATACCACGAGAAGGGACCGCCCTCCGGGCCGATCCAGAAGCGCTCCTCCCCTCCGAAGGGGTTGAACTGAGGGTTGGCGAAACCTGCGGCGACCGCCTTGTGGTTGATCCAGCCGAAGGTGGGGCCACCCAGCCCTCTGGTTGTTGAAGTCATGACCCGTCCCTGATAAGCCGGGACAAGGAGCACTCTCGCCTGGCCGTCAGGGCTGGTCAGTTCCAGCGTCCCGACTCCATTGGCGGCGAAGAAATCTTTGTCGTAACCGTATGTTCCCATATCATAAGATTTGTCGCAGGCGGCGGCTCCCAAAAGGAGCAGTCCCGCGAGGATGATTGTCAAGTGTCTTCTCATATTAACAAAAATAACGATTAATCTCGGAAAGCGGCAAAAAAACACTAACTTTAAGGCTATGGAACGAATTCTAAGGCATATTTTGATATCGGCCGCCGTCCTCTCTCTCGCCGCTCCGTCCCGAGCCCAGGACACTCCCAACCGCCATTCGGTTCCCGGCCAGAGGTATTTGAAGGAATATTGGGGACAATCCGAGCTGTACCTCCAGCACCAAGCTTATTATATGCTTGACCTTGCTGACAAGGCATTGAACGAGAATCCCCCATCCTTGAAGATGGGCCGGGAGCGTGAGATGGCCTTGCTGATGGTGGACGCCGTGACCCATGAGCCGGCCCCGATCGAGAACCCTGCCGTGCTGGACTTCCTATCAAGGAGAATGACCCGGGTCCTGGATGATCTCGACAAGCCGCTAAAGGGACGGAAGTCGCTCAGGATCTATAAGTTATACAACTGCGGGATACTATTCCGCACAAAGGATATGACAGTGGCTGTCGACCTCAACGGACGTGATGGTATACTCATTCCGGACGAGATCATGAGCCAGATTGTGGACCATATCGACATCCTTTTCTACACCCACAACCATAGTGACCATATCGACCACCACGTCAGGGACTTCTGCCATAGGAAAGGAGTTCCCATATTCGCCACTGACGAGATATTCATGAACGACATCCAGGTCAACCACGTCCGTCCAGAAGAGCCTGAGACTTTCGACGTCGAGCTCCCTAAAGGGACCATCACCGTCAACGTCCTTCCCGGCCACCAGGATGCCGTCCAGAACAACATCTGGATCGTCACGATGCCTAACGGCAAGGTCGTCGGGGCCACGGGAGACCAGTGGAAGAGAGACGGGAGTGATCTGGAGTGGATGAGGAATATTCATGAGAGACTCCCCCGGATCGACGTCCTGGCCATGGACTGCTGGATCCACGACTTCGACGAGCATGTCGCGGACTTCAATCCCCGCCTCCTTGTCTCCCAGCACGAGAACGAGATCGGCGCCCACGGCATCGACCACCGGGAAGCGTATTGGATGACCATATTCAAGAACACCACTGTCAATCAAAGCCTTGTCCCCTGGGTCCTCATGACCTGGGGCGAATGGTTTGACTACAAATAGCTATTAATTAGCATCTTAGAAAATGCGCAGAAAAAAAAGCTGAACTTTTCCTGCGCATTTTCTATTTTTATGCGTATTTTTGACCTCGAACATAATTAACCACACGATTATTCTAACACACAATAACTAATACACTAATTTATAAGTTTAACAAACCTATCTTCTTATGCGTACAGTTGTCTCCACAGCTACAAAGCTGCTATTGACCGGACTGTTCTTATGCTGCACATGGCTTTCCATGTATGCTCAGAACACTATCCGAGGGACAGTCACAGACGAGAATGGTGAGCCCATTATCGGTGCGAGCATCGCTCTTGTCGAAGATGCCACGAAGGGAACAATTGCAGACCAAAACGGTAATTTCTCCCTTGTAGCCTCACCTGGGAACACCCTCAGGGTCTCTTCTATCGGGTTCAAGACGATTGACATCAAGGTCGGGAACCAGGATGTTATCAACATCGTTCTCGAGAACGACATCGACCTTCTCGAGGATGCCGTCGTCATCGGTTATGGTACCGCTCGAAAGGCTGACCTGACCGGTTCCACATCCTCCCTCACGGGAGAGCGGATCAAGAACACCAGCTCACCCCAACTCTCCACACAGTTGCAGGGCCAGATGGCGGGTGTCCAGGTTACCCGCTCAACCGGTGACGCCGGGAGCGGAGCTACTATCCGTGTCCGTGGTATCACGACCATGTCCACTAATGACCCTCTGGTCATCATCGATGGTATTCCCGGAAGTCTCGGAGATGTGGTTTCTGAAGATGTCCAGGACATCCAAGTCCTTAAGGATGCGGCAAGCGCGGCCATTTATGGATCCCGTGCAGCCGCGGGTGTCATCCTGGTCACCACCAAGAGGGCGAAATCAAAGGATTTTCACTTATCTTATAAATTAGTGTATTAGTTATTGTGTGTTAGAATAATCGTGTGGTTAATTATGTTCGAGGTCAAAAATACGCATAAAAATAGAAAATGCGCAGGAAAAGTTCAGCTTTTTTTTCTGCGCA
>JAFROA010000410.1 GCA_017429885.1 Bacteroidales bacterium
GGAGAGTACATTTATTTCATGGATTCCGATGACTGGATTGATCCCGATTATCTGGAAGATATGCATTCCCATGCGGTCTCCACCGGGCTGGATGTGGTGATCAATGGCCATTGGTATATAGAACATGAGGACGGTAGGCCCCCCGTGAAAGCGTCGCAAAAGTCTTTTGTTGAGGGAGAACCGGCGTATTATACCCCAATGCACACGCAGTGCGGTTTCTTTCCGGTTGTCTGGTGCCGGCTTTACAAAGCTGATTTTTTGAGAGTCAATGACATAAGATTCCCTCCGATTAAAGGGGTGGAAGATAATTATTTCGTTTATCTAGCTGAGGCAATTCAAGGGGAATGCTATGTTTTCTTCGGGTCTTTCTACCACTACTTCAAGCATAAGGAGTCCATTTCTGCCACTAAGGGTTATGAGTGGTATCACATAGATGCTTTCAAGGCGCTTGCGGTGGCTCTTCGGGAGAGAGGTATCCCTCCTACCGCCATCAAGCGTTTCAGAATGTGGAAAGAGATGGACTTACAGCTCAATGAAGACAAATATGCCACCATGAAGGCGTTCTTCGAGGATGTGGAGAATGATTACAGGGCGGCATCCGGGAAATATACTTACTACGAGCGAGCCATGATTGAGACGGTGCTATCATGTCCGGATTTCAAGACTTTCCGTAGAAGATATCACTTATGTGTTGATCTGCGCAGCCGCTACAAGACGATGATCCGGCGTGCTGTCAAGACATTCCGAAAGCATGTTATTGTGCGGGTGAAGGGACTCGAACCCATACGCCGAAGCACCAGATCCTAAGTCTGGCTTGTCTACCAGTTCCAACACACCCGCAGGTAGCGGCTGCAAATATAGTGATTTTTTATTACATCGCCTCCAGTTCCTTCTTCATACTCTCGGAGAGTTCTTCCGTCTCTTCCGCCCCAGTATAGGCTACTTCCGCCTTCTTCTCCTCAATAGCTTGCTGGGATTCCTCGTTGCGACGTATCGCCTGCTCGATTCCACGGTCGAATATATTGTGTATTGAGCTTACGAGGTTGACTCTCAAGCCGTCTATCTCATCATCGAAAAGGGGGATTTTCACACTCTTGTACTTGGCCTTGCCAAGCTTCCACCTCCAGTCTGAGAAGGTTCCGCCAAGATTGACACCGAACCTGAATGGTATCGGGGACTTTATGGCGGCCACATGGTATTTGAATCTCTGGTCAAAACCTTGCAGTCCGTTGAGCGCGAGTGTATAGCGATCGACATTCAGGATGAAAGGGAATACCTCCAACTGATTCTCTTTGACAATGCCTCTCACCGACATTCGGTCGATGTAGCTGGAGTCCCTGTCCTTGAATCTCAAGGTCTTGCGAAGCTTGTCAAGATCCTCGCTCTCGGAGAGCGAAAGGTTTTTGCCGTCGATCTTGACCATGCCGCTAAGGGATGGCAAGACTATGTTCATGGAGGTATCTATGGCGGACGTCGCCGCTATCTCGCAATCCAGGAGGCCTTTAAAAGCTTTGAGCATCGGAATGATACTGTCTACGGCAGGGAAGAGTTGTATGACTTTCTCCGCCGTGATGTTTGAGAGCATCAGGTCGAATCCGGCGGTGAGATCTTTCTTTGTGCGGGTGGAATAGAACCCTTCCAGGAAGACCTCTCCCATATTGGTCATCGCGAAGGTGTTCGTCATTTGCAGGCACCTCTCTTTCATCTCAAGGTCCGTGGACACGAACGATGTCTCAAGGTCTGAGTATCTGATGGTTCCGGCCTGGACTCCAACCTTGGCTGTGAGATTGGAAGGAATCACTATCAGAGGACTTGTGATGGCGGTGTCCTGGACGGCCTCTTTCTTGACGGAACGCATGTAGGAGGCGTCGTCAATCTCAGACAGGGCGGCTTTCTCTCCAGGAGGAACATATTGCCCGCCGGCATTGATCGCGAGCAGAAGCTCATTCAGGTCAATCACTTCTGAACTAAGGTTGAGGTCGAGTGTAAGGCGCCCTCTCGCCGATGTCAGGGCCCTTCTCAAGCCGGACAAACTTCCGCGGGCTGATATGTCTGAAGCTCCGGAGTTGATTGTGAGAGAAGACAGGTCGATCTTGTTGTTGGTGAATTTGCCGCTAAGTCCCGAAAACTTGTTCTCAAGGGGGAAATATGGTGTGATCACCTTCCCTTCCTTGACTTTCAGACTGCCGGAGAGGTCCCATTCCTTAATATATTTGGATACCGTCTCGCCAAGGCTGATATGGATGTCTTTCTTCTCAAAATCCTTTTCTGACAAGTAGTCTGGTCTTGTCCTTCTGAGGGAGTCTCTTCCTGGAAGTCTCTTCCTTTGGATCGTCTCAGTGGAAGCGGGCTGGGCGCTGACATTCAAGGTGGCTCCGTCCAGGGAATAGCGGTTCACGCTTTCCCTGATCCTGACGGATTTGTTTGAGCTGCCGAGACTCAGATGGGGGATTGTTCCGTTCTCTTTGGGGATCTCGGTGAGTTTAAAGGTGTTGCTGGATCCTCTGACGCCGACAAAACAGGAGTCGAGATCCATCATCCCTATTGAGGATATGTCCAAGTGCCCCACGAGGGGATGGCGTCCTTTAGTGCCTTTGATCGTCTCATCTGCGTTATGGGCTGAAAGCCGGACTCCTCTGCCGCGGAAGTATGTCGATGCCCCATAATTAGCTGTGAGACTGTCCACGGAGGCAGTCAGTACGACATGCCCGTCCTCGGAGTCCGATTCTTCTTCATTTGAAGTATCACTTTTTGATCCAGTACGGCCGAGGGAGATCGCTGTCCTGCCCAGATAGGCGGCCAATGTGTCTCCGAAGGCACGAATCCTGATTCCGTCGCTTTTCAGGTCACCTCGCAGGCTGATTTTGTCGAAATTGTAAATGTCCATTTGGGACAGCCTGAAACCACCTTTCAGGTTGCCGTCCAGATTACCTCTGGCGCTCAGGTCGATATTCTCAGGTATGAATCTTTGCAAAGAGTCGAGCACGAGATGGAGGCGGCTGTCAATCTTAAAAAGAGGGTCGTCACTGAGCAGGTCATCCGATGCGCCATTAAGATGTATGTCCGCTCCCTTGATCTTGAACATCAGGTCGGGGATTCGCGCCGAAAGTTTCCCGTCAGAGACAACCGCGGTGGCCTCAAGGTCGAACCGGCCTTTCTCATCTATTCCCTCCCATGCCACCTTTGAATCGGGTACTGTCATGTGGATGGAAATGTCAGGGAGTTTACCGTCCTTGGGATTGTAATAGCCGTCACATTTCGCTTCAAGGGATATCTTGGCGTCCGTGTCGAGTTTCTTGAGTATAGGGAAGTTGTCCCCAAAATACTCAGTGACCTCTTTGACCGGCTCATTCTCCAGAGCCGCTTCGGCCTGTATGAGAAGACTGTCAGAAGACACGTCCACTGAGCCTTCAGCGGTAAAGTCTATCATGGCGACAGACGCTGTCAAGTCCTTGACCGCGAATACATTCCGCTCGAAATCAGGATAGAGGGCGGCATTGATTTTGACTGGCAGATCCATCTTGCCTGTCCCGTTAGTCTCAAGATGTATTTTTGAGTCAAGATCAACCCCATAGTGGTCTTTCTTGCCTTTTATTGTCAGATGATCCATCGAAGCTGCCACATCGATGCTGTCAGGGACGCTGTTGAAGGAGATATAAGGAGAGTTCTCAAGACTGACTTTCCCTATTGAGATGGGAGGCACCTTGAAAGAAGAAGTGTCGTTCTCGTCAGCGGAAGGAATCCTGATTATGTTCCAATTCGCTCTGGTCGAGTCATATTGCCGGAGGAATATCCTCGGGTGCTCAAGCACGGCGTGCCGAATCCGTATCTTTCCTTTCAGGGCTTCCATGTAGTTGACTGAGAGGCTGAGGCGGTCTAAGCTCGCGAGGGTGTCCGGCGGGTTTTCCCCGACTATTGAGAAGCCATCCACCGTAAGGTTCAGATTCGGGAAACTCTTCAGGACAGAGGCTTTGATGGTCTCGAACTTGACCTCGCCGTCAACATATTCAGCCGCGTACTTGTTCGCGATCCTGGTCAGGATCCTTGGCCTCAAAGCAATCTGGACAGCGATGAGAAGGAGAATCACCAAAGCGAGAGTGATCCCGGTCACCGCTTTCAAAAAGCGGTGCTTTTTCCTGCCACTCTGTGTAGCGTTGCCTGTGATAACCTTTGCCATTACAGGTTACTATTTAGTGAGTTCCAGATACATTTTGAAGAGGCGGTAAGGCGTAAGTTCGGCGCCATCACTTTGCCGGGCTTTGGCCGACAAATCCACGGGGAACCCTTCTGCTCGATGAGTACCTTGGTTGAATGGATGTATGCGTCGATGAAGTCGGAGCCTTTCCCCTTGGTGATGGTCTTGACCGGCAGCTCGAACTCCATCATCTTGGTGGGGTTGTCGATGCCGAAGACGGAATGCGGCAGATCTATCCAGAAACGCTGGGTCTCTCCCTTCTCGTAGCCATTGCCAGCCCATTCGCTGACGAACTGCTTAGCTGCTTTCCTCTGGTTGTTGATGACGCTCATGCCTACCTTATCACTTTAACAAATAAAGATAGCTAACTTTACTGACAGCACCAAAAAAACGTGGCGGGCAAACGGGATCAAGTTTAAAGTGTGTGGGTTATCTGTCATTCGGAGCGAAGCAAAGAATCTACAAACCAAGAGCAGGCCAAAGTGTCCTCCAGCCACCTGTGGGCCACATCCTCAAGCGAACCCTCATCTCAAAACTGGGGGTTTCCGCAACCGAATCGTCCATATAACGCCCCGCAAGGCATTTCGCCCCGCCCCTGGTTTGTAAAGCAGCATCGCATTATCCATTCCAAAGACTGTGGCTCTTATCCTGGGTAACATCAGCTGAGGGTGCGCTTCGCCAAACTGGCGCACGCCCCCATGCGTACTGGCGCATTTCCAAACTCATCATCGTGCGCCGACGCCACAGATCAGGCCTTGGCGCACAGTCAAATGGAAAGAGGCAAACACAAACGGGGATTACTGTGCGCCTGTTTGGCGATTATAAAGACCTCCCGCTCCTTTCGTCCCGAAATTAGGGACGATAAGAACATATACTACTGATATTGCTCCCTTCGTCCATATGGACGGGACGAGGGGAACACTATATCCCATCCTGACACTTTTAGACTTGATCCGGTAAGCGGTTGTGACAGAGTGTATTAAACAAAAGTCCCCAGACAAAAACGACTGGAGACTGAAATATAAGTATATAGAAGTCAATTACTTATATATTACGGACAAGAATAATGAATTACTGCTCGTCCTGGAGCTGGAGGTGCTGGACGTAGATGGCTTTCATCCTCGCCGCTCTCTTCTTCACAGAAGGCTTCTCAAAATTCTTGCGGGCACGCATCTCA
>JAFROA010000411.1 GCA_017429885.1 Bacteroidales bacterium
CTTCAGAAGGATGGCGGCGGAGGCGGTGGAGGAGGCGACCAAAACCAGGATCAGAACCAAGACCAGAATCAAGATAACCAGAATCAAGATAACCAGGACCAGCAGAATCAGGATCAGAACCAGGATCAAGGTCAGGGTCAGGGAGACGCCAAGATATCGCCACAGCAAGCCCAGCAGATGTTGAATGCTATCCAGGCTCGAGAGAAGGAGACCCAGGACAAGGTCAACAAGGAGAAGGCCGCTGTCTTGAAATCCCGCCAAAAGGATAAGAATTGGTAGTGATGAAGAGATTATTCCACATATTAGCCCTCGTGGCCCTATCGCTTCCCGCTTTCGCTCAAAACGCCATCAAGGTTGAAGCTCCGAATGTCGTCGGTGCGGATGAGAGGTTCAATGTGACTTTCATTATCGAGGGAGAGAAGAGCCCTTCCGACTTCTCATGGTCGCAAGGAGATGATTTCCAATTGGTTTGGGGACCTCAGAAGGGTACCTCGACAAGCATACAGGTCATAAACGGCAAGAGGACTTCCTCTCATCAGACCACCTTCACGTATATCCTTCTTCCGAAGGCTACGGGTACTTTCCAGATACCGGCGGCCACGGCCACATTATCCGGGGAGAAGATTTCATCGTCCCAGATCTCAATCCAGGTTGTCACTGACCGGGATTCCCAGGCGTCATCTTCATCCCAAGGGTCTTCCAAAAGTGGCTCAAGTGAGTCACGCCCAAAAGCGGCCTCTGGTGAGATCCCTACCGACGATCTTTTCATGAGATTGTCACTGAACCGTTCAGAGGTCTATCTCGGGGAACCTGTTACAGCGACCTTGAAGCTTTACCAGAGAGTGAATATCGCTGGTTTTGAGAATGCTAAGTTCCCGTCATTCAATGGTTTCTGGAGCCAGGAGACTTATTCTCCCACCAACATCGAGTTCAAGCGGGAGAGTTTCGACGACAAGATTTACAACACCGCTGTGTTGAGGTCTTACGTCTTGATCCCTCAGCAATCAGGTACTATCAACATCGATCCTGCCGAGCTTGTATGCCTGGTCAATGTGAGAGTGAACACTGGCACCTCCAACAGTATTTTTGACAGTTTCTTCCAGGACGAGACCCGCACAATCCGCAAAAGGGTGGTGACGTCTCCTCTGAAAGTGAAGGTCAAACCCCTTCCCGCAGGCCAGCCAGCATCATTCGGAGGCGGTGTCGGAAGTTTCGGGATATCCTCGCGGCTTTCCTCGAATGACCTGAAAACACATGATGCGGGGTCGCTTGTCATAACCATCTCTGGGCGTGGGAACGTTTCTCTTCTTGAAGAGCCAAAGGTCAGTTTCCCGCCGGATTTCGAGGTTTATGACACCAAATCCACGGAGAACACAGACAAAAGCAACGGAGGCACCTCCGGGAGCAAATCGTTCGAGTTCCCGTTCATTCCTCGCAGTGCCGGAGATTTAACAATTCCTCCTGTCGAGTATTCATACTTTGACATCAACTCCGGAAAATATGTCACGCTCCGCACGGATCCGCTCCACATAAAGGTGAGCAAGGGAAAGGGTTCTGAGTCTTCCGGTCCTGTGACCGTGACTCCCGGGGTGGAAAGGCGTGATGTCAAGAGTCTCGCTGATGACATCCGTTTCATCTCGACTAAGAAGCCGTCTATGACGAAGGAAGGCTACTTCTTCCTTGGTTCGACTCCGTTCCTGATCATATTGGGACTAATAATTGCCGCCGCAGTGGCTATTTGGCTCGCGATGCGGAAGGCCGCCGCGATGAGGGCCGATGTGGCCATGACCAAGAACCGCAGGGCGACGAAGATGGCTAAGGCACGCCTGAAGCAGGCAGGTGATTTCCTCAGCAAGAATCTCTACACCGCCTTCTACGAGGAGTTGCATAAGGCGTTGATCGGTTTCATCTCAGATAAGCTGAATATGGATATGACAGATATCAGTGGAGAGAATATCGCCTCCGCATTGCTCGAGGGAGGCGTGTCCAAGGATGATACGGACGCTTTCACCGGTCTTCTGGAGGCATGTGAGTTCGCCAGATATTCACCCGATGCGGGACATGAGGCTATGAACGCCCATTATGAGACCGCCATAAAGGTCATCACCGCTATAGATTCCAGTCTCAAGAGCGTGAAATCCAAGGCTAGAGGCGTATCCGCTGCAGTGGCTCTGTTACTTGCCACTTCACTGTCTCTTAATTCATTCGCCCAGGATCA
>JAFROA010000412.1 GCA_017429885.1 Bacteroidales bacterium
ACTCCCTCGAAGGGAACTTTCTGCTTACGCATCTTCGTCCAAATGGAGTAAGCAGCCTTAGTCCTGATCTTAAGCTTATATTTAATGCCCTCATCCGAAAGCTCTTTCTTCAGCGGCTGGATGAATTCCATCATAAGCCGCTCTCGATCCCTCTCTGTAGCCTTCAGCTTGTTAGTGATTGCCCTGTACTCAACCGGATCCGTGTAGCGGAAATAGATGTCCTCCATCTCCCGCTTGATGTTGTAGAGGCCAAGCTGGTGAGCGAGAGGTATGTAAAGCATAAGAGTCTCAAGAATCTTATTGTCCCTGGAGCTTTTAGGAAACACATCCAGGTTACGCATGACCTCAAGCCTGTCAGCGATCTTCAGGACCGTGACACGGGGGTCCGCCGAGTATTGAACGATCAGTTTCTTATAATTCTCAGCCTCCAGCCTTGTGTCCTTGGGTTTGATTGTCGATATCTTGTTGAGCCCCTCAACCATCTTGACTACATCGACGGGGAAGGTAGAGAGAAGGGATCCGTCACGGTTACCGATGCGCATGGCCTCATGGAGGAAGACCGCGGCAGCGCACTCAGCCGGCAAACCTATCTCGTCGGTCGCGATTAACGCCACATTCTCAGGATGCTCCAAGAATGGATGCCCGTTCTCCCTGGTCTTTCCAGAGAGAGCCTCAGAGGCGGCCTCATAGGCCTTACTGACGAGAGCTTGACCGGCTCCGTCGAACTGGGGAAATAATCGCTGGATCCTGTCTTCCATTTTCAAAACACTTTAAATCAGCTATTTCCCTGCGAATCTGCGAAGATCTAGAGCTCGCTGAAACTCGCAGGCATTCCTGCTATGCTCAGAAAGCGAAGTCGCGAACTTATGGGTGCCATCCATAGCGGCGCTGGCGCAGAAATAAAGGTATCCATGCCTGTCTGGATTAAGCACTGCGTTAAGGCTGGCCTTATCCGGGACGCAGATAGGTCCTGGAGGCAAACCCTCATGAAGATAGGTGTTGTATGGCGAGTCAACCTCCAGATGCTTGTAAAGAATCCTGTTAAGGGTATATCCATAACAAAAGGCGACGGTAGGGTCAGCCTGAAGCCTCATTCCCTGATGCAGGCGATTGAGATAAACCCCTGCTATCGAGGGATATTCCGGCTCGTGATTGGACTCTGACTTCACAATTGACGCGACCACGGAGACTTCCTTAGGGGACAATCCCTGGGCACTCGCCAGTTTCAAGTTATCCGCAGTCCAAAAGGCATCGTAGGCCGCCTTCTGTTTGTCCAGAACCTCTTTCATGGAATCAGTCCAATAAACCTGATAGGTGTCGGGAATAAAGAGGGAGAACACATCGTCCGGGGAGAAGCCATATGATGACAGAAGCGCCTTATCCTCAAGGGCTTCCGCCACTGTGGTTGAATCCATCATCATCTGCCTGGAGATCTTTCTGGCTATCGCTGATTTCTGTCTCATCGTGCCAGACAGAGTGAGATTCACAGGAGTTTGCCACCCTGCCTTCAACATTCTGGGAACATACACGCTGGGTTTTCCTTTCTCAATCACGTAATGTCCCGGCTTCAGGTCCTCGTCGGACAGTTCGGACATAACTCTCTCGAGGCTACGCCTACGGGACACGACACTGTCCGGGATAGACTCAACAACCTTGGAAACGCTCATCCCTGGATAGATGAACATCTCGTGATTGCTGGTGAAATTAGGCTTGCGATTGTCCCCGTACCACCGTCCCCCGACGGCTCCAGCGACAACGACCGCAACAAGAGCGGCGAAGAGCAAAGCTAAAGCCCATTTTTTCATTTCTTGATTCTCCTTTTGCCTCTCAGCACGATGGTATCACCCTCACTGGGCTGATAACCAGCGTCAAAACCGTTCATCTTGCGGACACTTGACATCTTTACTCCGAATCTCTGGCAGATGTCCCATAAAGACTGGGAGTCATCCTCTACTATGAACTTATCCAAACCCTTCTGGGACTGCTTCTTCTTGGCTTGCAGATAAACCACGGTCCCCGCCGGCAGCTCACGGGATGCTGTCAAGTCATTATATTTCAATATCTCCTTAAGGAATAGGCCATATCGCGAGGCTATCGAGGCGTAGCTCTCCCCGTCAACCGAAGTTACGAACGGGACGCCGTTCTTTGAATATGCTTCCCTGGAGAGAGAGAACTTGAATTCATCAAGCTGGCTCTTGTCTATCCGTTTCGGTTCCTCCAAGGCGAGTGGCGACTCCGGAATCTTACCAGTCAGTTCCTCGGCTTCCGCCGCCTTGCGTTTTGCTTTGCGGGCCGACTTCGAGGCCTTCTTCGCAGCCTTAGCCTCATGCTTCGGTTCCTCTTTGTCCTTTTTACCCTCCTTAATCTCAATTACCTCCTCTACCGCCTCAGCCTTCTCCTCAATGTTTTCAACGCCATCCAAGGGCATCGTGTCATATTCGTAGAGTTTGTAATCCTCAATGTATTTTATAAGCTTTCCGGGATAGCCTGGATCGGTGGCATAACCGGCTTTCTTCAGGCCATAAGCCCATGATTTATAATCAGTTGTCTCAAAATCAAAGAGGAATTTGTAACGATCACGGTAACGCAGGAAATCTGAGTGATCACGGAAGGATTCCTCCGCCGTATCATACACACGGAAGCACTCCCCTTTCGCGTCATCGTCATGGTACTGCTTCTTCCCTGTACAGTCCTTATGGCATTTTATCCCAAAATGGTTGTTGCCGTCAGCCGCAAGGGTTGACAAGCCGTAACGGGACTCCAGGATGCCTTGAGCGAGGGTTATGCTCGCGGGAACTCCGCTGCGGTACATTTCCTTGACCGCTGTCGGAGCCCAC
>JAFROA010000413.1 GCA_017429885.1 Bacteroidales bacterium
TCCCAGAAATTATCATGCTTGTTGCCTAATATAATATGGTCCTCCGGCATATGCTTCTTCCAAGCCTCGAGAGCCTCCTCGTCGAGTCCGGTCCCGTCTTCCGCTGAACCCTCGAAGACGGTCGCGTAAAGCTTTGACGTATCTATCTTGTAAACCTCGGTGAGTAGCTCCCAGGCCCACGCTATCGCCTCTTCCTTGAAGTAGTCGCCGAAACTCCAGTTGCCCAGCATCTCGAACATCGTGTGGTGGCGTCCGTCATGACCCACCGCTTCGAGGTCGTTGTGCTTACCGCTGACACGTAGGCATTTCTGGGAGTCAGTAGCCCTCTTGGTCTTAGGTGCCGAGTTGCCCAGGAAAATGTCCTTGAACTGGTTCATACCAGCATTGGTGAACATGAGGGTAGGGTCATTCTTGATGACCATCGGGGCCGACGGAACCACTGTATGTCCCTTGGACTCAAAGAAATCCAGGAACCTCTGTCTTATCTCTTTAGCTGTGTTCATCTCTAATCCGTTATTGTTTGGCACGGAAATGGCAAAATTATAACATTTTTAGCGATTTATAGCAAAAAAAGGTATATTCGCGGCTATGAGAAAATATATTCTCAACCCGGAGACACTCCTTTACGAGATCAAGGAAGCATCCTTAAGATCAAAGCTTTTGAAGTGGCTCCTTCTTTTGGCCGGCAGCTTGGCGCTGTCGGTGCTTTATCTGTGGGTGTTCACGTCCGTGTTAGGGATGGATCTCCCCAAGACCGCTTTGCTCAAGGCTGAGAAGGCGCGTTGGGATGCCAGGATATCACTCATGAACTCGAGGCTTGACCGTTACGAGAGCAACCTTGATGAGTTGAGGATAAGAGATGATGATATCTACAGGTCAATCTATGGAATGAACGAGATCCCGATGTCTGTGAGAACCGCGGGTATCGGCGGTGTTGACCGTTACTCTTACCTGGATGGACTCGAGTCCTCAAACACTTTGAAAAACACGGTCTTGAGGTTGGACCGCATCACCAGGATGACTTATGTCCAAAGTAAGTCTTTCGACGAGGTGGCTGATGTCTCAAAGAGGGCTGGGGACATGGTGTCCTGCATCCCCGCCGTGCCACCTATAATCCCGGATCCGTCAAAATACACCCTCACCAGTCAGTTTGGATACAGGACGGACCCGTTTACAGGAAGCTCTAAGCTACATACTGGAGTGGACTTGGCTATGAAGCCCGGTAATCCGGTGTTCGCCACCGGAGATGGTGTGGTTGAGGCGGTTGCGTTTGATTTCTTCGGCTACGGCAACTGTGTGGACATTGATCATGGATTCGGCTATAAGACCCGTTACGCCCACCTGAACACCATAACCGTGATAGAGGGGATGAAGGTCAAGCGCGGAGAAAAGATAGGGGAGAGCGGACAGTCCGGAAGGGCCAGCGGGCCTCATCTCCATTATGAGGTTTTCTACAAAGGCGAAAGGGTCAATCCGATGAACTACTTCGATCTCTCGATGTCCAAGCAAGAGTATGTCGCCATGGTGGAGAGCCGTAACGCTGATAAAGACGACACCCCGCAAAGGCGCTCATTCAGCGTTAGTCTCAGGTAAGCTTCTATGGCACGCAAAGAGAGATACGTGTTTGACAAGACCCGGATGGAGTTCCGAGAGGTGACCCGTTCGGTTTGGTCTGTATTCTGGAAAGGAGTGAAGTACTTCCTTGTCACAGCCTCTTTAGCCGTGGTCTATTACGTTGTGTTTTCCCTTGTCGTGAACACGGATTCCGAGAGGAAACTCAAGCGTGAGATCCAGATGTACGAGCGGACATATGGGGAGATGGTTCAGAAAGAGAATCTTCTCGGGGATGTGTTGGACGGCTTGAAAGAAAAGGATAGCGAGATTTATCGCCAGCTTTTCAACTCTGATTCTCCCGAACTCGGAGGAATGTATACCGGAGGACTCCTTTCCGCCATTGACTCAGTGGAAGACAAGGACATCATAGAATATGTCGGGAAAAAGCTGGAGTTGATGGAGAAGGCTTCCACTCGTATAGAGTCTAATTTCTTGAGGGTGATGGCCGTTCTTGACAGTGGTGGAGTGAAGTCGCTTCCACCTCTGTCAAATCCCTTGAGGGATTTTTCGTACGCCAGGACGGGCGCTACTGTCGGAAAAAGAATCAATCCTTTTTATAAGGTACCGTCGGATCATTGGGGACTGGACTTGATCTCACAGCAGGGCGAGCCCGTATATGCTTCGGCGGACGGAGTCGTGAGATATGTTGATCACTCTTCCAAAGGATTGGGCAATGTCGTCGCCATCAATCACGGCAATGGTTATGTAACCAGATACGCACATCTGGAGAACACCAGGGTGAGCAAAGGACAGAAGGTGTCCCGAGGTAAGCAGATAGGTCAAGTGGGAATGTCAGGCAACTCTTTCGCTCCGCATCTCCACTATGAGGTCCTGAAGGACTCTGCCCGTCTTGATCCACTTAACTTCATGTTCGCGTCTGTCACCCCTGAAGATTATATCGGGATGCTGTTCATGTCATCCAATACCGGTCAGTCAATGGACTAATAATAAAACAGATATGGAGAAATTATACTACACTATCGGAGAGGTTTCGGATCTTCTTGGGGAGAGCACATCCCTGGTCAGGTTCTGGTCCAATTCATTTCCGAAATACATAAAGCCTAAGAGGAACGCCAAGGGTAACCGGCTTTACACCGCCGAGGATCTGGAATGCCTTAAGCAGATACATCTTCTCGTCAAGGAGCAAGGCCTCACGCTCGAGGGTGCGTCCAAGAAACTGGCGGCGGAGAGGAAGAAGGTTGAGGGAAGGGTCAAGGTTCTGGATAGCTTGAAGGAGATCCGGAGTCAGTTGGTAGCGGTCAAGAAGTCGTTATGAGGGTCAAGGATATAACCTCGGCCATAGAGGATTTCGCGCCTCTATCAATTCAGGAGAGCTGGGATAATAGTGGACTGCTGGTCGGGTCTCCGGAGCAGGAGGTCCATGGACTCTTGATCGGTTTTGATTGCACTCCCGAGTTGGTTGACGAGGCTGTCGCCGGTGGTATGGATATGATTGTCACTCATCACCCCTTGATATTCGGAGGATTGAAGAGGATCTCGCCGGACGATCCAACTGGATCGGCGGTGATTAAGGCTGTCTCCTCGGGAATTGCCATATATGCGGCCCACACGACTGCGGATAAGGTTTTGGAAGGCGTCAGCGGTGCGATGGCGAGACGTCTTGGCCTTAAGAATATCACCGTTTTGGACGAGGAATCTGAAGGTGTAGGCTTGGGCGCTGTCGGAGACCTCCCTGAGCCGATGGGGGCGGAGACTTTTATAGAATACGTGAAAAACCGCCTGGGTGTGTCAGTGGCTCGCTGCTCCCGTCCGATAGATGTCCCAGTGTGCAGGGTGGCGATGTGTGGTGGCTCAGGATCATCGCTGATAGGGAAAGCGATGGAAGCTGGCGCTCAAGCCTATCTCTGCGGAGACATATCCTACCACCATTTCTTCACTCCTAAAGGATTTATGGTCATTGATATAGGCCATTTCGAAGGGGAAGTGGAAATTTGCCATGTTTTATTTTCTCTGTTAAGGAAAAAATTTCCTACCTTTGCAGTCCGTACCAGCGAGAAGCTAGGGGCGAGCAATCCGGTTTTTTATTATTAGTCAGATTTCAAAGCTACTATGGCAACCAAGAAAATCAAGAAAGTCGAGACACCTATAGACCAGAGGGAGACCTTTGTTTCCCTGCAGAAGAATTTCGCCGACTCCGAGATCAGCGTTGAGGAGAAACTCAAGACGCTCTATGCGCTTCAAGAGGCTGACTCCGCGATTGACAAGATCATCCAGCTTCGTGGTGAGCTTCCTTCTGAGGTCGAGGCTCTTGAAGGTGAGGTGGCTGACCTTAAGGCCCGCCTCTCGCAGGGTGCCGCGGTGATCGACGCCTACAACCAGACTATCGCCGAGAACAAGCAGAATATTGTCGACTGCGATCTCCAGATCGAGAAGTATCAGAAGCAGCTCGATGACATCTCCAATAGCCGTGAATATGATTCTATTAATAAAGAGATTGAGAATCAGGGACTTCTGCGTCAGATTGCCCAGAAGACCATCAACGACACCAGGGCTGCCATAATGGAGAGGAAGGAGGAGCAGGAGAGTCTCAAGGACTATATTTCCGTGAGAAGCGAGGATCTCAAGGCCAAGAAAGAAGAGCTCGCCACGATCGTGGAGTCCACATCGAAAGAGGAGGAGGCCCTTAAAGCCAAGAGGGATGAGTGCGCCGCCAAGATAGATCCCAGGACAATGAGCGCCTACGACCGTATCCGCGCCAGCGTCCACAACCATCTCGCCGTTGTATCTGTCTACAATGGTGACTCCTGCGGAGGTTGCTTCAACACCATCACTCCCCAGCGTCTCGTCGAGATAGCCTCGAACAAGAAGCTGATCATCTGCGAGCATTGCGGCAGGATCATCGTCAATCCGGATTTCGAATAGAATTTAAGATATGCCTGACCAGCCTGGAAAACCATCAAGGAGAAAGGCCCAGGCAGTCAACCTGGACACTATAGGGCTTGAGATGGGGAACAAACCGCCTCAAGCCCTTGAAGTCGAAGAGGCTGTCCTCGGAGCTATGCTGATTGAGCCCTCGTCCGTCGATATGGCGCTTGAGGAGCTCTCTCCCTCATGCTTCTACGCCCCCCGTCACAGGATGATATACGAGGCCATGTCCGAGCTCGTGAACGAGCATACCTCGGTGGATATTGTGACCGTAAGCGCCAAACTGAGGGAAAAGGGCAATCTCGAGGCCGTCGGTGGCCCCGTGGTGTTGGCTGGTCTCTCCGAGAAAGTGGGTGCCGCGGCGCATATCGAGTATTATGTGAAGATACTCAAGCAGAAAAGCATCCAGAGAGATCTTATCACTGCCTCCTATGAGATATTGAGAGACTCCTATGACGATTCTGTCAAGGTTGACCAGCTGATTGATGAAGCTCAGACCAAGGTCTATAACGCTATCCAGAATAACCTGAAAAAAGATGTCCAGGAAGTCGGCTCGATCATCAACGACGCCATGCGCGAGATCGAGAAGAACCAGAACAACGCGGGAGGCTTGAGCGGGGTCCCTTCAGGGTTCCCTTCCCTGGACAGGATCACCCGCGGCTGGCAGAAA
>JAFROA010000414.1 GCA_017429885.1 Bacteroidales bacterium
GAAATAACTTTAAACATAGCAATACAATGAGTGTTGACCAATACAGAAAGGAAGTGGGGATGATGAATCTAGAGAAGTTGATTCAAAGCAGGGAATATGTGCCTGACTGTAAATTCCCCATCCCCGATAAAGAACTATTAGCTAGATTTGAGCAGCTATATCTGGGAGCTGTCAATGATGTTCTCCGCGAGTTCTGCCTGTTGGACCAGGCTCTTCCTAACAGGATAAAACCGTTGAGGGAATATCGGACAGTGGCTGGTTTCGCATTCACGGTTAAGAGTGCTCCAAACGTGAAGATCCAAGGTGAGATGGAGTTCCGTACCCAGATGCTGGACGAGCTTGGAGAGGATCACTTTGTGGTGTGGGATACCAGCCGTGACCAGAACGCGACCCTGTGGGGTGGTGTCATGACAGCGACTGCCAAGGGGAAGAAGGTCAAGGCCGCCTGCATTGACGGCGGTATCCGTGATACCCACCAGATTCTCGAGGCTGATTTCCCGGTGTTCTACGAATACAGGATATCCAACGGAAGTCTCGGACGCTGCCTTATTACCCATTACCAGATCCCGATAAAGATCGGAGATGTGACTATCAGGCCCGGGGACGTGGTTCTTGGGGATATTGATGGTGTCTTGGTTGTACCCCGGGACATCGCCTACGATGTCCTTATCCGCGCCGAGGAGATCCGGGAAAACGAGAAGAAGATTTACTCTTGGGTTCACTCCGGAGATAGCATCCGGTCCATCAAGGAGAAAGGAGGGTATTTTTAATTGTCGAATCATTCCATGACAAAATTTATCAAGGTTGCCGCGATACTAATAGCGGCAATCCTTATTTGTTCCTGTAAGGAAAAAGTTTCTGTCACTAATGAGGGAGACGCCCCAGTGATGGCGCTTAGGCTACGTATGCCAAATACCATATCCGATGAGAACTGGGCGACATTGTTGTCCGGGATTCGGGCGAATCCGGATTGTTGCGACGAGGTCTGGTTCTCCACCGGGATCAGCGTTCCTCCGTTGGATGTCCACCGAGGCCATGCGGAACGCCTGATCAAGGCCAAGGAAGACCTGAAGGCACTGGGGATAGTGACTTCAATGCAGGTCCAGATGACCATCGGGCACGGGGATTCCTTTGGAAACGAAGACTGGTCCGCGAAGACCTGGACAGGCTGGACCGGATCGACCGGAGTGGAAGACAAGTGCTGCAACTGTCCCCGTCAGGAGGGTTTTCTGGAATATATGCGTGAGATGACCAGGTTGTATGCCCAAGTCAAGCCGCGGGTGATGTGGATTGACGACGATCTGCGATACGACAACCATAAGCCAGCCACGGATAATTCCAGGATCGGGTGCTGGTGTGAGAAATGCGTTTCCGAGTTCAGCGAGAGGGAAGGCAAGCGATGGACCAGGGAGTCATTGGACAAGGCCATGGCTTCTGACAAAGGCCTCGAGGAGAGGTGGAAAGCCTTCTGCATCGAGTCTCTTGACCAGATAGCCCGCATTGTGACCGAGGAGACCATAGCTGTCTCCCCAGACACGAAAATGGGATATCAGAAAACCTTCTCAGACAAAGATACCACTGTTGTCAGGGCTATCCTCAAGACCTTGGCTGAAGTGAGCGGCAAGAAAGTCTCTTACCGGCCTGGAGGTGGCGCCTATTATGACAAGTACCACCCTGTGGATCAGATAGTTAAGAGTATAAAAGCTGCGAGATACATGCGAGTGCTTGGCTGCTCTGACATCGTGGAATCTTGGTGCCCGGAAGTCGAGACTTGGCCTCGCCACTATGGCTCCAGAACCGGACAGAGCGTGTTGCTGGAAGGTTTCACGGCTTTGGCTTACGGAATGGATGCTGTTAGTTTGTTTGTTTTGGACAACGGAGAGGAACCTATAGATGTCCAATCAAGGCAAATGCTGCGGCCACTTCATGAAGGCGCCCCCACCCTTAAAGAATATGCCAGGGCCAACAAAGGCACATCCGTGGTTGGCTTCTCAACTGATGCTGACATGCAGTCGCTCTTTAGCTTCGGGATCCTTGGCATCCCGGTTCTACCTGGTTTAGGCGACAACCTGGGGCTATTGACAGACAGCGAATTAAAGGGAGTCAGTATTTATTCGCAACCCTCGTCAGAGATTCAGAAGTTCCGCGAGCAACTGGAGGCCAAAGGGAAGTCTCCGGCCTTGTGCCTCTCTCCGTTCATCGGCCTTGTGATACCCAGGGTGGATTCAGAGGGAGCGCTCCGTACTCTCGGGCTTGTCAATTGTCGTATTGACAGTCA
>JAFROA010000415.1 GCA_017429885.1 Bacteroidales bacterium
AATGGTTGTGTAGTGATTGTCACTATTTACTGAGTCCACCGTTAACAACATAGTAGTTGGTGGGCTTGAGGGACTTGTCCCATGGCTTTATGACCTTGCCGGATGTGGTGGTGACTGGAGCCACCTGCTTGACTCTCACTTCGACTTTAGGTGGCTTATTACCTGTCATAAGCTCTATAGGCTCGTTGGGATCAGGCTTGTTTTCTCCAGCTTTCAGGAGAAGGACGACATATCGTCCCCCTTCACTCAGCTTGTCTTTCTCGTCCTTTTCTTTCTTGAACGGATTGGAATTGGACACGAAGAACCTGTTTATCTTTCTTCCTGGAATGCTGTATGTGTCAGAGGTGACAGAAGCTTTGTCTATGGAGGAACGGTATTCGATGATGACTCCGGCAACGATGCCTTCCTCTGTCATAAGCGCGTCAGCCTGTTTGGTAGTGCGGCAGGATGACAAAGCCATAGCCAAGATACCCAAAGATATCAGGCTCACAGCTTGGATTCTTAAAGAACTCATACGTGTCTTTTTAAAATAAAAAAAGTGGATAATAAAATGCTTTTATCCCCCAAGTGGAGCATAGGAGGATCGAACTCCTGACCTCCAGATTGCGAACCTGGCGCTCTACCAGCTGAGCTAATACCCCAAATCAGAGACGCGAATATAATATTTTTTTCAGAAATGCAATAAAAAAATCGAAATACACCTTATTTATATTACAATTTGTCAGGGAAAGGCATTCCGTAAACTCGATTCCTCAACCATTCACCGAAATCGTTTATCTCCGGATGTAGCCTTTGTTCCTCGACGGAGATTATATCTCCGATCCCGACATGAACCACCGCTCCACACTTATTGACAATCTCATGGGGAAGACGCAGGAGGCGTATCTTCCAGTTGATAAGACCTAAAATATAGAAAAACACTGAGTTCCGATCATAGAAACGGATAGGGACGATTGGTACGTTGGCCTTTTGAATCAAGCGTATGAGAGGCTCCTGCCACTCCCTGTCCCTGATAGTCATGTTCTTCAGTTTAAGGTCTGAGACAGCTCCTGATGGGAAGAATCCGACCGGATCTCCCGCTTTCAAGGTGCTGAGTACCTCTCTGACTCCACGGATGTTATTTCCTGTCACTCCAGTGCTGTCGTTGTTCTTTGGATTGACGACAATCCAGGTTGGGCGCAAAGGCTCTATCAGATTAAGGAACTCATTGACCATCACCTTGAAACCATCTCTCTTATGGCCAATAAGATCGACGAGTATAATTCCGTCAATGCCACCGTAGGGGTGGTTGCTGACAGTGATGAAAGGACCATTAGGAAGATTGGTGATTTTCCCCGCTCCCGTCACCTGATACTCAATCCCGAGTCTTTCCAACATGGCCCTGGCGAAGTCGGGACCACTAAAGGATTTGATTTCGTCGTAGAGATCAGATAACCTGCTTATTGACAATAGTTTCCTGATTGATGAAGCGAGGATATTGCCGGCTTTACCCCTGAAGATAGGGGAGAGTTTCTCCAATTCACTTACAGGAAGAAGTGGCATCTCAATCCTTCCTTTCTGGCATTGGATCTATCTTGGAATAGCCTTTCGCGTCAGTGATGACTGTCCCTATATAGATGATTATCAAGACAACGAGTATCGCTAGGCCGGCTATGTCCAAGCTGGCTATGGAAACCTCGTTGCCAAACAGAGTCAGACTGGCGCTGAAATCCTTAACAGGTTTCACATACATTAAAACCAAGAGTAGAATGCAGGCTATCACCCTGAACTCGGTTGGGCCGAGTTTGCCATAGGTGAGTTTGAACTCGCTCTTTAGGTGGGCGTTTATGCTGACATTTACTGTCAGGCTGAGGTAGAGGATGAACAGCATAAGGGCCAAATCGAGTCTCATGAAAGGGGAGAGGCCGACACCAATGAACATGAATGCCTCGTTGATGATGTCAACAGTGTGGTCGAGATAATAGCCGTAAATAGGTCTTTGCGTGCCTCTTACCCTAGCTATGGTACCGTCAAGGGAATCCCCGTACCAATTCACGAAAAAGCCGGCGACGCTGAGCCATAACCAATACACGCATTTGTTCGAAAGCACGAATCCTGTCCCTATCATGACCGCACCCACTATTCCGACAACAGTGAGAAGGTCTGAGACAACCCACCTTGGCTGACGTTCAGCGAGCCAAACCAGTATTTTTTTCTCAGCTCCGTTCAAATAGGAGTTCTGTATCCTCATAGCACTTTTTCCTGTCATGGCTGTACGATTTATAATCACAAATTCATTATATATACCCTGGCTCTCTTGTGGAGATGATGCTCGAAGCGGCCCCAGATGTTCTGTACGTTGTGGTTATCCTCAAGCTCCCTGGTGCTCTCAACATATTTGATCCCATGATCTATCATTCCTTGACCGACCTTGGCGAATATCATCGAGTTGACTCCTTTGTCTTGATATTCAGGAAGCACGGCGATGAGCAAGGCGTCGATAGTGTCGTTTTTCCTAAGAGCCCGCAGAATGTGGATGAATCCGAAAGGGAAGAGGCTGCCTTTGGCTTTTTGAAGTGCCTTGGACAAGGATGGAAGCGTGATGCCGAAGCCGACGACCTTGTCATTCTCGTCCACGACGACGGAGATGAAATCGAGGTTCAGATTACCTATGAACTGGTTCTTGAGATCCTCGCACTGAGCCGGAGTGAGCTCTGAGAACCCGTGTAGGGGAGCGTAGCATTTGTTCATGACGTCGAAGATGCCATCGACATATTTCCTCACGAGCTCCTTCTTCCCTGAATACTTGGCTTCCTTAAGGCCGTACCGTTCCCCGACCACCTTGGCGAGACGTATGTAGCGACTGATGTCGTCTGGGACGGTGATTCTGTACTCGACGAAATCAGTCGATTTTACATATCCTTCCTTGAGGATCATGGGCTCGTAGTACGGTGAGTTGTATTTGCCGTATGCCGTCGGGATCTGGTCGAAACCCTCCACGAGTACCCCGGCCACATCAAACTCCAGAAAGCCTACCGGACCCTCTACGATCGACATTCCTTTCTCTTTGGCATATTCCTCAACCTTCGCGAGAAGAGCGGACGCGACTTCTTGTGACTCGATGAAATCAATCCATCCGAAGCGGCAGATCTTCTGGCCTACCTTCTTGTTGTATTTGTGGTTGATTATTCCTGCGATCCTGCCTATAACCTCTCCCTTCTCGTCCTCGGCGAGCCAGTACTTTCCCTCGCAGACCTCGAAAGCCCTGTTTTTTTTCGGAGAAAACGTGTTCACGTCCATGGACACAATCTGCGGGACAAAAAACTTGTTGTCTTTGTAGAGATCGTTCGGAAAACGAGCGAAACGTCTAAGTCCCCGCTTGTCAGTAACTTCCTTAATGGATATCTGCATATCTTCTTCAGTTGTAGACTGCTAATATACGAATTTTTCCTGAAGTCTTTGGTTGATAACTTTGTTAGTAACATGCTGGAAGCACTCTCGCGAATACCGTTTAAATGGATTAACTTTGTAACCCGGTTAGGACTAATCGGAAACACCAATGAAACATAATCTCGATGATGCGGTCCTTCTCAAGACCGGGCATCAAAGTGTGTACAAG
>JAFROA010000002.1 GCA_017429885.1 Bacteroidales bacterium
ATGTTACCGTTGATACCCCAAGAAGCCCTGAGTTTGAGGAAGGAGATGGCGTTGCGGCCTATGTTGTTCTTGAAGAATCCTTCATTTGAGATTGTCCATCCTGCGGAAACTGAAGGGAAATAGCCCCAGCGCTTTCCTGGAGCGAACCTGGAGGAACCATCCGCACGGAAGTCTACTTCCAACAGGTATTTGTTCTTGTAGGCATATGTCACACGAGAGAAGAACGACTCGGCTGTATAACCGTCACCGTATCCAGTAGTACTTTGTGGGGTAGTTCCGTTATTAAGATCGGAGACAGTTTTGTCCAAGAGTCCCAGTTTGGTCATGTTACTGGTTCGGTATTGGTACCTCTGGAACTCATAACCAGCCATCGCAGTGACATCGTGGTCCCCGAAACTCTGTGAATAATTGATGATATGGTTCAACTTATTGAACCAGCTGTCTCCATAATTCATTCCGATAACGGATTGACTGGCTTCCTGCGGCTGCGATGTCCAGACTTCCTGTATCGAGCCATCGTGATTGTAGGAAGACCTCCTGAAAGAATATGTCCCGTACCCTTGTGGAGCAGTTTTGATCTTAGTGCTGCTATCGGAGTAGTAGAAGTTCATGTCATAAGAGAAATACTTCAGGAACTTCGCGCTGAGATAGAAATTGGAAGTAAGGTAGCTTCTCCAGTCAAAACCAGTTTTCTCATGAAGGAGCTCGTAGACATTCCTTGCCTGTGGATCTTCCTGCTCGGCTTCTGCGCCTCCGAACTTGCCATCATAGAAAGGATACACGTCCGGCACCACTTTCTGTGAGTCAAGGCCTGTGAGTACGGCGTCACCGTTACCTGTTCCCAGAGCGCTGACATCCCTATGCTGCATATAGCCTGATACTCTGGTACCTACCCGGAGCCAATCGGTTATGTCAGCGTAAAGGTTCACTCGACCTTGCCATTGCTCATAGCCGGAACGAGTAATGATACCGGGGTCGTCGACGTAGCCAAAACTGACGTTGTATCCGATCTTTCGCTCCTTGTCATTGCCGCTCACAGTTACCACGTGCTTCTGCATCCAGTCGCTCTGGTAAATCCAGTCCCACCACTCGGTGTTAGGATAACAAATATAGTTCGGATAAACTTGCGTGACTCCGTTTTTGTTATAATACCCATTGGGATCCTTCTCCGTCGCTCTCCAATCCGCTATAGTCTCCGCAGTAAAGGTCGCGGGAAGTCCGAGATTCTCTTTTGACTCATTGATCAATTCGAAGTAATCAGCGGCGTTGGAAACGGTCTTGCGGATCCTGAAAGGCTCGCCATAAGAGAAGGTTACATCGTAGTTTACGACAGCCTTACCTCCCGAACCGCCGCTCCTGGTCGTGATCAGGATTACGCCGTTAGCGCCTCTGTTTCCATAGATGGCGCAGGAAGCGGCGTCCTTTAGGATTGAGACTGAAGCTATGTCACTTGGATTGACTGAATCCATCCCTTGCTCAAGTCCATCGACAAGTACGAGTGGGCCACTGGAGTTCAAGGTTCCCAGACCACGGATGGCCATGCCGAAGCTTTCATTACCTGGACGGCCATAGGACTGCATTATCTGGAGACCTGGAGCTGCATTGGTCAGTGCCGTAGCGGCGTTAGTAATCGGCCTTGACTTCAGGTCTTCGCCTTCGAAACTGACCGCTGAGACACTTCCCGTAAGATTGACTTTTTTCTGGGTTCCGTATCCGACGACAACTGATTCCGCGAGGAGCTCATTATCTACCTGCAAGGTGATGTTGTAGACGGAGGAATTTCCGATGGTGACGGTTTGTCCCATGAATCCGATACATGAAATCTCGATCGTAGTAACGTTCTCAGGGATGTCCAATGCCCATGAGCCGTCGATTTCACTGATAGAACCGATCGTGGTTCTGGGAACCATAATCGCGGCGCCTATGACAGGCTGTCCTTTAGGGTCGAGGACCTTTCCTGTCACACGTCTCGTCACGGTTTGGTCGGCAGGATTAGCAACCATCGTCAGAGACGAGAGCGTTAGGATTAAAAATGTCAAGAATCTTCGCATGTTGAGCAGTGATTAGAGATATTAGATAAGTGTGTGGCTAAAGCTTTTTCCTTTTTTGACAAATATCCTGCTTTTGATAATAATAATTAATGGAGAATCTTCATAAACAGATGGACAAAACAACTATTAAACTTCTGTTTTCACTGAAAGTCGACCTAAACATTCGTTTTTGTCAGAAAGCGACTCCCCGAGTCTTTCTTAAGTTTTTGATTTATCGATGTGTAGAGGCGATAATTCCTTCATGGAGATACGATGAGAAGTGTAGAATAATCCATCCAGAAGTAGTATTGTCTATTTGATTAAGTGTGTTTCTATCCTAAATTTGCACAAAAATCGGTTTATAGATGAATAGGTATAAGTCGTCGTTCCTGTGGTTCATCTGCCTGGTGTCAGCGATGGGAGGGCTGCTTTTCGGTTATGACTGGGTCGTAATCGGAGGCGCCAAGATTTTCTACGAACAGTATTTCGGCATAGTCTTCAAGCCGGTTCTCCAGGGACTCGCCATGAGCGTGGCCCTGGCGGGTTGCATGATCGGTGCTCTCACAGCTGGAACTCTGGCCGACAGGATAGGAAGGCGATCCCTACTTGGCTTCGCCGCCTGTCTTTCCATCGTCACGGCCAGCGGGACGGGAGCGTTCAACCAGTTTGGGCCATTCTTGGCCGCGCGTTTCTTCGGAGGCATAGCGATAGGGATCGCCTCCGGCCTCTCCCCCATGTACATCGCTGAAGTGGCTCCGACAGAGATAAGGGGACGCCTTGTCTCGCTGAACCAACTCACTATAGTCATAGGTATATTGTCCGCCCAGATAGTGAATTGGCGCCTGGTTAGCCCTGACATGGCCTGGAACGTGTCCATGGCCTGGCGATGGATGTTCTGGGCCGCGGCCTTCCCGGCTACAGCCTTCCTGCTGATGGTCTTTTTCATCCCAGAGAGCCCAAGGTGGCTAGCCTTGAACGGCCATCTTGACAAGGCGAGGGATGTCCTCTCCAGGATCGGAGGGGAGGAATACGCCCTCAGGGAGTCCGCCTCGATCATTGCCACCATGTCTGAGGACAAGGGTTCCGAGGAAGGCTTGAAGGTCCTTTTCAGCAGGCCTTTCCGAGCTATACTCGTCCTAGGTGTCATCGTGGCCGTGTTCCAGCAATGGTGCGGCACCAACGTGATCTTCAATTACGCCCAGGAAATATTCCAGG
>JAFROA010000416.1 GCA_017429885.1 Bacteroidales bacterium
GGAATGGCCCGTAATGAGGCAGGTCTTAAGAAGGCCATTGAGGAAATCAAGGCTCTTAAGAAAGAATTCTATGAGGATGTTTGTGTTCCCGGAGAGCAGAACCAGTTCAACCAGGAGCTTGAGAAAGCTTTGAGGCTTGAGGACTTCTTCGAGATCGGAGAGTTGATGGCCCGTGACGCTCTCAACAGGAACGAGTCCTGCGGTGGCCATTTCCGTGAGGAAAGCCAGACCGAGGAAGGAGAGGCCAAGAGGGATGACGCTAACTACATGTACGTCGCCGCTTGGGAGTACAAAGGTGAGGATAAGGAGCCTGAACTCCATAAGGAGCCTCTCAAGTACGAGTTTATCGAAGTTAAAACCAGAAACTACAAAGAATAACCGGATATGGATTTCAATCTTAAGATATGGCGTCAAAAGAACGCCCATGAGAAGGGTCATTTCGAGACCTACCACATCTCTGGAATTGAGGAGGATGCCTCCTTCCTCGAGATGCTCGACATTCTTAATGAGCAACTTATCCGGGAAGGAAACGATCCTGTGGCCGTTGAGAGAGGCTGCCAGAGCAGCGGTCCCGTGTCTTTCGACCATGATTGCCGCGAGGGTATCTGCGGAGCATGCTCATTGTATATTGACGGTCGCGCCCACGGTCCGGATGACCATGTGACAACTTGCCAGCTTTTCATGCGTCATTTCAAGGACGGAGCCACCATCACCGTTGAGCCTTTCAGAAGCCCTGCGTTCCCTATAATCAAAGACTTGGTTGTGGATCGTAGCGCCTTTGACAAGATTCTTCAGGCCGGAGGATTCATCTCTGTCCGTACAGGAGCCGCTCAAGATGGCAACGCTATTCTCATTCCTCACGAGGACGCTGAGAAGAGTATGGATGCCGCCGCTTGCGTTGGTTGCGGAGCTTGCGTGGCCACTTGCAAGAATGGATCAGCCATGTTGTTCGTGGCGGCAAGGGTTTCTTCTCTCGCTTTGCTTCCGCAAGGTCGTCCTGAGGCGGCAAAAAGGGCTAAGAACATGGTTGCCAAGATGGAAGAACTTGGTTTCGGAGGTTGTACCAACACCAGGGCCTGCGAGATGGAATGCCCTAAGGGAATATCCATTGACCATATAGCCCGCCTTAACCGCGAGTTCCTTAAAGCGAAGTTCAGGGATTAGTTACCTTTATTCTTCATAAGGGTCCGGATTATAGATATATAACTCTTCATCTGGACATCACGGTTTTTCCTGCCGAAATTATTAGAATGGTAACGTCTGGCAAGTGTAACAATGTCAGACGTTATCATTTTTAAATCCGAATTATTGAAACGGATTACCCATTCCGCTGTCTCTGAACTTTCAAGAGATTCGTCAAAATCGCCTATAATATCATAAACCACCCTGCGGGTCAGAAGGCATCCAGAGAGCATCCTCCTATATGGATTATGCTGGATTCTCATTTTAGAAGCGTCTTCTTTAGAAACGTCCGAGGAGATAAAGTCCTCTGCCATAAAGCTCAACATGGAGATTGAATCATCCATAGTCTCCGCAAGTTTCATTATATTGTCAATAGTATTTGGCAGGAGGTGATCATCGGCATCCAAATACATTATCCACCGTCCTCTCGAGAGAGCCAGGGCATCATTGCGGGAGGACGCCTGACCACGGTGTGGACGAGAGACAACAGTCCCATGGAAAGAGGTTTTATTGAGCGAGTCCATAGCCACGCTGACGCTATCATCAGCCGAACCGTCATCAACAATTATTATTTCTATTTTGTATTTCTCAGAAACACAACCCGATATTGCTTCATTAATGTATTTGGACGCGTTATAGCAAGGAATGAGGATGCTCAAATCGTAAATTGGTTTGTTTTCCAACCTTCTCCTCCTAATTCCCATAAGGAAAGCATCCAGCCTTTTCTTTCCCCTTTCTTTCTCATTAAAAAGCGTCTGAACTGAAAGACCCGAACCTTTGATATGCCTGATATCGAGTTCCTTATTTATCGCTTTATATTTGATTCCGGAAGAGATTGCCCGAACAATCCATTCTGTGTCATCTCTCATTTTCAAGGATTCATCCAGAAGCCCGATATTATCGAAGACCTTTTTTCTGACTAAACAAGATCTAAGGTGGAAAGTGTTATCTTTCAATGACATGTCCAAAATCCTCCTGGAGCCGGAATCAGTATCGTCTATTACGTTTATATCCTGGATAAACACAATGTCGATATCAGGATTGTCTTCCAAAACGGCAACCTGTTCAGCGAGTTTACCAGGAAGCCACTCGTCATCGGCATCACAGAAAGCTATATAGTTTCCCCTTGCTAACCGGATCCCGTCATTTCTCGCGAATACAGCCCCGCGGTTTATGGATGTCCAGACAAATCTAAAGGAACCGACATTTCCGAAAGTATCTCTCAGCAGATTGAAACTGTTGTCAGAGGATCCGTCATCAATGACAATCAGTTCCATTGAGTCATCCAGCTGCGGTATAATACTGTCAAGACATCTTGGTAATGTGGACCAGGAGTTATATGCGGGAATAATGACAGAGACGCTTATATCCTTTTTTTCTTTCGGCCCCACAAAAGATTCCCGGAATACCGATTTCATAGCGAAGTAGGAAGTCCTTTCGGGTTCCTTGTTGTCCCCGAAAACCCTCCGGTAAACCTCAATCCATTCGTCAGAAAAGTGTATATCATTGAATTTCCATGGTTTAGCCTGTCCGGGAAAGTGAATAACGGCTGCGTTTGACCGGGCATATTCAAGATCCTCCTTGTTGGCGATGCAGTGGGTCATTGAATTCCAAACCCGGAAATCCACTATCTTCACATGCCCGTCAAAGACAGTATTCATGAGATCTTGTCCGGGGAACATAAGGTTCCGCTCTTTTGAAAGAAAAGCCTTCCAGGCGGATTGTAAATCAGCCTTTCTGCAAGCTTTAAGATCATAGAGCATGACTCCGGCATTAAAATAGTTGCCAGGATCCGAAAGACCAAGGGATTCAGCGTTCTGCCTGATAGTAGGAAGCATCAGCGGTCCATAAGAGCAAGCGGCAGCCCAATTGTCTTCCAAATCAATATGATATAGCCTGTCCAGAGGTTTGCGGACAAGGATATCAGCGTCAAGCCAAAGAACCCTGTCAATATCTTCCGGAAGATAGTCGGCCGCCAATATCCTGTAATAAGTTTCCTTTGATATATAAGACTTTGTCTTTGCATTGTCAAAATCTGTCGGATCAACCGATATGCTGTAATAGATTCCTCCAGAATATAATACCAGATCATTTATTATTCCGTCCGCTTCCTGAGTCAAGGATCCCTTCAACATGAACACCCTGTGAGGCTCCTCAGAGGGGTTTGACTTGAAGAAGGAATGAAGCATTACCTCCAGCGGCATGATATAATTGTCATTGCAACTAACAAGGAGATTCATGTCAAAAAAGGGTTTGTGTGAGATAATGTTCGGCAGAAGGGTAGTATCCGGTTTGTTTAATGAACTTGAAGTAGCTCAAATAAGCTGAAGGGCTATACTTTAAAAGCCATTCTGAATACGTTTCGCAAGAAGACATCGCCCAGATGAAAAACAAGTCAACCGAGCTGTAAAGATCGGGGAATGCTTTAACTTCATCTATTATGTCTGCGAAAAAAGAGCGGATGAAATCATATTGCCGCTCATTTTCAATGACCAGTTTTCTCGGCACATAATACAACCTGGCAAGACCCCAGATACCCCTTGCCTTCAATTCATCACAGAACAAGCGGAAATTCTCGAAATGACGGAATCCTGATCCTGGTTGTGAGACAAGCGAGCCTGTTCGCTGGCGATAGTGATAAAAAGGTCCCGGAAATATATAACTTTTCTCTTGAAGAATCTCCGCAAGGGAGGTGAAGAAATTGTCTTCAACTCCACCTTTCAATAATGGAGAACGTATATTATTATCCCTCAAGTATTTCACCTTATAAAGACGTGCCCAGACCACAGGATAGAAACGCGCCTGTACGATCGTCGGAGAATAATAACCAGCGACGGGTTTTATGAATCCGAAATCTCCGGAAGACTTTCTTTCAGAGGTGTTTCCATATTCTTTATACCAGTTTCGGTTTATTACGACATTTTGCCCGGTCCGCAAGGCTGCGTTATTCATTTCTTCCAAATAATTCTGGTCGATCCAGTCGTCAGAGTCCATATAATAGAGATACTCTCCGAGAGCCATGTCAAGAGCAAGGTTTCTTGCGTACGGAACTCCGTGATTGACATCAAGTTTGACTGGTTTTATCCGGCTATCCCGATTTGCGTAAGATTCAATAATTGCCCATGATTCGTCTGTTGACCCGTCATCAATACAGAATATTTCCAAATCATGATATGATTGAGACACGATAGAATCGAGACACTCGGACAGGAATGGTGCTGTATTGTAAACAGGTATGACAACGGAAATCATAATTCTCTATGTTTTGAAGTAACGCCAAATCAAATACTTTAACACAGAGGGGGTTTTTCCTCTTACAAGGCCCCTTTCCCCGGTTTTAGACAAGACATCTCTTTTGAACAAGAAATTGACGAGGCGCTTCCTGAGAAGCCTTCCTGATAATTCAGGCGTTTCTACCAATTGTTCCGGTACTAATCCAGGAAAGAGGGAGGACACCACTTTTGAGGCAAGAGAGACTTGAAAACATTTTTTGCCTAATACCGCATTCTCCAGTACGATGCCGGAATCAAACGTTTCTTTTGACTTAATTAGATATTTTATTGAAAGAAGCGAAGTGAGGCAACTATCCAGTGAGTGTCCTTCAATTAGATCATCGTAAAGATTCACCAACGAGAAAAAGGCAAGGTCTTCAGGACAAGAGCGGTTGAATACGGCCTCAGAAACAGGATAATAGGCAGAATGAATATTCAAGATGTCTCCGTTTACTATCGAGGCCGCAGTCTTTATGGCAGAATCACGATCTTTCTCGGGAACGAGAATCTCTATACGGTCAATCCACCACGGATATTCCGGACAAAAAGACCACATTGCCATATCCCCTATAACAAGATACCGTAATCCTTTCTCTTTAAATGATTTGATAATATCATGGAATATAACCTCCGTACGCAGGTTCTTAAAGCGGATGTAGGATAAAACACCATTAAATCTCGGTGCTACGATGTCTGGAAAACTAAGGTCAGGTCTGGTTTTCATCACATAAGCCAACAGGATAATAAGCTTTATGGGGGCTTTCTCTATGTCCCAGTCCTTAAGAAATGTGTCAAGATCATCTTGTGTTCCGTTCTCCTGCAGGATAAGCCTCATTAAGCCAGGTTCGATATATCCTATAGACTTGAGAACCTTATCGTAGAGAGTTGTTATTATGTGATAATTCTGTCTCATTCTGACTCAAGTCCGATAAAACCATCCTTTCCGAGTATCAAGGGACGTGAGAAAGGATCATAAAACCCTTCAATGTGTAGATTCAGGCATCC
>JAFROA010000417.1 GCA_017429885.1 Bacteroidales bacterium
ATTTGCTCTGGGAAGACGGTGAGGTTGAGAAGATGGCAAATCTGGAGCGTCCGCAGTTGTACTTCGAAAAGGGTAAGCCAACCGCATTGCTGGTCGCAGTCAGCAAAATAGACATGTCAGATACATATAATGTCCGGATACCTTTAAAATGAGATAAATGAAGCTGATTGTTGAAAGTGGAGCCACCAAGACTTGCTGGGTCGCGGTGCCTCAGGGCAGGGAACCGGTAGACATCAAAACCGCCGGTATCAATCTGGCCTCCATGCGCTCTGATGCCATTGAATCCATTGTGATAAAGGCGGTTGATGAGCTAAAGGAAAAGGGAATAAGCAACGACGTGGAAGAAGTGTTCTTCTATGCCGCGGGCCTGATTGAGCAGAAAGGGGAGAAGGTTCCGGATCTCGCCAAGGAATTGGACAAGGTGTTCACCAGGTTGTTCCCATCCGCTGAAATAGAATATGCCACGGACATGCTGTCTGCTGCGAGGGCTTTATGCGGGCATAATCCGGGAATAGTCGCTATTCTTGGCACAGGATCCAATACCTGCTTTTTTGACGGTGAGAGGATAGTCAAGAACGTGCCTTCAGGAGGTTTTATCCTGGGTGATGAGGGTGGCGGCGCCAGGCTCGGGAAGCTCTTTGTCTCGGATTTCATCAAGGGTCTCGTCCCAGAGCCCGTCGCTGGAGAATTCGCCAGGGACTTTGAGGTGGATTATCATACTGTAGTCAAGAACGTCTATCGTGGTGATGCCCCTTCGAAGTATCTCGGTTCTTTCGCTCCGTGGATACTTGGGAGATATGACAGCAGCGATTATGTGAAGGAGCTGGTGGACAAGAACTTCCGTGATTTCATTGAAACTTATTTGAGACAATACGACATCGCTAGCTATCCAGTCGGTGTGGTTGGTGGCTTCGGCTACGCCAACAGGACCATCCTTGAGAGGGTGGCAGCTGAATGCGGAGTAAAGATTTCAACTATCATTTCAGCTCCAATGGAAAGGCTTGTGAATTATCATATGGGAATACTATGAACGTGAAAGACAAAACAACTGAACAGGCTTCTCACTACGACCATCTTGAGAAGATGTCAACTGAGGAGTTGTTGGAGGCGATTAATAATGAGGACAAGACAGTCCCTTCCGCCGTCAATAAGGCTATCCCCATGATCGGGAAATTGGTGGAAGGGATTGTGGAGAGAGTTTCCGCAGGTGGAAGGGTGTTTTACCTCGGAGCTGGAACCAGTGGAAGATTGGGTAAAGTGGATGCCTCAGAGATATTCCCCACATATGGGGTCGACAACCTATTCATTGGCCTCATTGCCGGAGGTGACAAGGCTTTCGGTTCCAGTGTTGAAGATGCGGAGGACTCTATGACGGGAGGTTGGGAAGATATGCGACCATATTCCCCGAACGAAAAAGATGTGTTAGTCGGCATCGCTGCCTCAGGGACGACTCCTTACGTGATTGGAGCCTTGGAAATCGCTAGAAGTCATGGTCTTTTGACCGGGTGTGTCACCTGTAATGAGGGGTCTCCTGTCGCTGCCGCCGCCGAGATTCCGATAGTCGTGGTAGTTGGTCCCGAATTCGTCACCGGTAGCACCAGGATGAAGGCCGGCACCGCTCAGAAGCTGGTATTGAACATGATATCCACCTCTACTATGATCCGCTTGGGTCATGTGCATGGTAACAAGATGGTGGACATGCAACTCACCAACAGCAAACTGGTCGATCGAGGCACAAGGATGATAATGGATGAGACCGGGATTGATGATTATAATCTCGCCCAATCCCTTCTCTTGAGCCATGGTTCCGTTAGGGCGGCTGTCGCCGCTTATCAATCTAAGGCGTACAAAGCATAACAATGAATCACAAGCTTTCCCTGCTGACCGTGGTGGCCCTGGCTCTTTTTTCCGGGTGCGCCCATTCGGATCTGGTAAGTATCAGCAACTCCAGTGCGTCACTCGGTTTCGATAGGCAGACCGGGAAACTTGTGTCGCTCGTGAATAAGGAGAAAGACATTGAGCTTATTGATCAAGCTTCTGTGGAAGGCCTGCCTTGGCGATTGGAAGCCGCTGATCCTGAGGCTCTTTCTGGCAAGGGGGAATGCCGGGTCTCTTTCAAGAGGCATGGGAGGAGAGGATTGGATATAACCTATGCTTATCCAGGTGACAATCCTCTGGAGGCGCGCATTCAAGTCTCTCTCGATAAGGAGAGGCCGATGTCGCATTGGAGAATCTCTTTGGATGGACTAGACGAAACAATGGGCGGAAGTGTCGCCTGTCCGGTAGTCAGTGGTTTGAAAACCGTTGACAACGCTGACCTCTTGATGCCATCATGGCTTGGCCATATCGTACATGATCCGACAGGAAAGTATTCCCAGGCTTATCCCGGAGCGGGTGAATATAGGTGACTGGGAAGGGGAGAGTGGAATAGGAGCGATTCCTC
>JAFROA010000418.1 GCA_017429885.1 Bacteroidales bacterium
GGCTCCCACGGGGCACCGTTGGGAACGTGTCCTGTCTTGGGATTCTGGCTTCCAAGGACATCTCCTATCCATTTATTATAAAAGGACGCCGCGTCAAATGACGTCAGGACAGAGGCCATAGCTATCTCTCCGTCTCCAGTGTATGGAAGGCGCTCCCGATGAGGACAGTCAGATGCGACAGCACTGTGCATGTTGTCCATCTGCGAGCGCTCGAAGATTGTCAATATCTTCTCGAACAATGGATTGGAGCTCGTGAATGTCGAGTTCACCGGGACATTGGTATTGACAGCCTCGGCGGTAAGCTGGTCCGCAGTGAGATCCTTGATTCCAGAGATAACAGCCTCCCTGAACACGAACCAAGTGAAACGGGGAGCGAAATCCACCGGTTCAGAGCCGGCGAATATGTACTCGCAACGGGGACTCGGATACTCGCTCAAGTGACTGACTTTCAAGGTATCACCAGCTACCCCGCTCAGTCCTTTGAAACGTACCCATCCGGAGATGACAGTACCGAAATCAACCTTATATGACCCGTCCTCAAGCTTCTCGAATGAGACGGGATGGAATACCTCGGTAACCTTGTCCGTTGGACCGTTGTTGGCGGTGAGAGCTCCGTCTGGGGCGGTCCGTTTCACGGCGGTGGTCCACCTGGAGTCATCAAAACCCGGTTTATCCCAGCCGGATTGCTCTTCCCGGGCGTCATAAGCCTCTCCTTGCCATATATCTCCGAATATGAAGGGAGATTCCGCTGCTTTCCAGGATGTGTCAGTGGAGATATGCTCCTTGTGACCGTCCTTGTAGGTCAGCTCGATCCTGGCAATCAACCTTGGGACACCGAACGGCTCGCACTGGGCGGATTGATGGGTGGGGCGGGTATGGAAATAACCGTTTCCCAAGGTGACGCCGATAGCGTTCTCACCGGATTTGAGCATATCCAAGATGTCGTAGTGGAGATAGAGTGTCCTGTATGCCGTCACATCTGGATCAAGAGGGATGCGTGGATTCTCCCCGAGATAGGGTCTGCGGGTGTAGTCTGTCAATCCCGGGGCAAGGAAATCGTCACCAACCTTTTCTCCGTTCAACCTGGCCTCATAATAACCGAGACCACTGATGAACAGGTTGGCGCTCTCAAGTCCGGCTCCAACATTGAATTCTTTCCTGAACATCGGATAGCGGGTGTACCAGTTGCCACGCTCGTCTTTCTGCCATGCCGCGCCTATCCATTCGGCGTCCCAGCCATCTTTGGCCGGTCCGGTCGTCAGCATGGCCGGCTCGCTCCATCCGGAAGCTTTGCCGTCCTTGTCCCAGACCCTGACCTTCCATGAGTAGTCGGTCATCGGCTCGAGAGTCTGGCCGTTGTAGCTCACAAGGTGCGACTCTCCGGACCCGACTTTGCCTGAGTCCCATGTGACGCCGTTGCCGGATTCATACTCGATGGCGGTCAAAGCGGTGCTCTGGGGCATATTGCCGATGGCGTAGTACTTCGTGTTTGGTCCCGTGCGGAAAAACAGCTTCTGGTTCGGCGTGGCGGAAACGCCCGCCAGCGCGCCAAGCGGCAGCA
>JAFROA010000419.1 GCA_017429885.1 Bacteroidales bacterium
AAATCGATGAGCGGCACATCAGGGTCATAATATGCTGGCAATGAGGCGATCTTGTACCCATCATACGCCGAGGCGATCACTCCGGTGGAGTTCACTGTCCAATTGTCCCCGGCGTGATTGATAGTCATTCGGTCCATGTCAATATAAGAATTGACGAAACCGATCACGCCTTTGAACCTCATGCCTAAAGTCAACTTGCGGGTGGTCTTCCAGGAAGAGGTGATGCCAAGCTCGAAAAAGGTTGTTGAATGTACCTTAAGTCCTGACAGATCGTAAGTTCCGTCAGTCGATGCGCCATCTTTCAGGAATCTGGCCAAGTCATAAGGGAGCTTGCCGCTGGCATAATTCCTCATATTGACATCGACAATATTGTACAATCCGCCGGCCTCGAAACCCACTGCCGCCAGATTGGTGTACGACTCGAGGTTGATCTTATTTATCCCGCTCTTGAAGTTATCGAGGAATTTGGCGGAGGCCACGGACTCGTTCATGAAGGTCACCCTCTCTTTCCCGTTTTTATAGAAAATATCGTTCAAGGCGAAATCGCCCTTGTAGGCCCCTGAAGTCAAACCAGCGAAAGGTAATCCGACAAAACTGTATTCAGGATGAAAGGCAGGGTTCAACCTGTAGGAATATGTGTAATCGTCCGAGAAATAAGCTGTTTGCAGGGTTTGAGCCCCGAGAGAAACGGAAACCAGAACACTCAGCAAAGGGAAAATCACCTTTTTCATATACAAACACTTGCGATTCAATTCTCAAATATACAATAAAATCCGTAAAATGTTAACGTTCTTTTGTTACCTTTGATACACGCAAACAATCCACATATGAGAATAACCACATCGATAACCGGCATCTTGGTGGCTTTAATAACCACGATGTCGCTTCCAATGACGCAGAGTTGCTCTGACAAGCGAAACCTGAAGGACTGCATCGTCCTCGAAACCGAGTCTTTCAAGCTAACAGTAGGAAAAGATGCCATAGTGAGATCTCTTGTCGTCAAGAAAACCAATAAGGAAATGGTTCTGGGAGGGGCGGAAGTGCCCCTGTTCTCGACCACACAAGAAAGGCCCTTCAACAATGAGATCAAGCTCCAGCATCCGAACACCAGGACAACTTTCGATGCCAACTCGCTCTCCTGGGACGGAGAGAAACTGACCGTAGGGTTCGACACCGCTCCTTACGATGCCGTTGTCAAAGTTGACAAAGGGGCCGGATATCTCAGGTTCACCCTAGAGGATTTCATCTGTAAAATACCTGGATATGAGGCTCTTGTCATGGATGCGCCTCCTGTGGCCGAGTTCCGTATTCTTCAGCTTCCCGTAAAAGAGCGTGAGAACTTCGGAGAATGGCTGAACTGTATGTGGGATGACGCCTCAGCTGTCTGTGTGGCTGGATGCGACCCTTGGTCACAGATCTGGCATGAGGACCGCCCCGGCGGCAAGATTCTCACAGCAGACCTCTTTCCCGGCAAGAAACTCCGCGGTGGTTCCGCAGCTATAATCGCGGCTAACGGCAAGGAGCCCTTCCTCGATGCCATGGACGGCTTTGAAGTTGACCTCGGTCTTCCTAGAGGAGTTCAGAGCCGGCGCTCCCCCATGCTTAACCGCTCCATCTACTGGACAAGTGAGGCTGTTCCTTCAAATATCGACCATATTATAGCCGTCGCCCAGAAGGCAGGTCTCAAGATGATGCTGTTCTACTACCCTTGCTTCGTCAAATCCAAAGGCTATAAACTCCTCGGTGATTATGACCTTAGAGATGAGTACCCGGGCGGTTATGACGACATCAAGAAGATGATTGACAAAGTGAAGGCCGCTGGAATCACTCCCGGATTCCACACCCTCCAGACCCACATCGGAATGGAAAGCCGTTATGTCACTCCATCAATCGACCCACGCCTTAACCTCAAGCGCCTCTTCACCCTCAAGGAACCCATTCCCTCTTCCGGAGAGGTCACGGAGATCCTCGTGGAAGAGAACCCTATCGACTCTCCACTGCGCGACCGGGTGAGAGTCATCAATTTTGGAGGTGAAGGGTTCTCCTATGAAAGCTACACCACAGAGCCTCCTTTCAAGTTCACAGGCGTGAAACGAGGATCTTTCAACACTAAAGCGGTTCCTCATCCAAAAGGCGAGATAGGAGGAATACTCGACATTAGTGAATACGGGGCAACTACAATCTATCTCAGCCAGGACAACGACCTGCAGGACGAGATCGCCGAAAAGATCGCCAGCATATATGACTGCGGTTTTGAATTCCTATACCTTGACGGGTCCGAAGGTGTCAACCCTCCGTGCGGAATCAACGTTTCTCTCTCGCAATACAGGGTGGCATCAAAGCTCGCCAAGATGCCCGTCTTCACAGAAGGCGCCGCCAAATCACATTTCGGTTGGCATCTTCAAGCTGGAGCTAACGCCTTTGACGTATTTCCACCTGAGGTCTTCAAGGAAAAAATCCTCGAATTCCCCTATACCGAAGCTCCTAAAATGGCCATGAATATGACTCGTGTCGACTTCGGTTGGTGGAACATAAGACCGGAAACCACCCCGGAGATGTGGGACTTCGCTGACAGCAAGGCCGCCGAATGGCACTGCCCCGTCACCATCCAGTTCTCATTAAAGGCCCTTGAGTCCAATCCCCATGCGGATGAACTGCTTGCGGTACTGAAGAAATGGGAGGAATACAGGGAGAAGGAAAACTAAAAGAAACGGTCTCAGACACTCTCTGAGGCCGTTTCTTCTGTGCGCGGGATGAGAGTCGAACTCTTGAAAAATCAAGTATAAGATAGCGTTCTGTTAATCAATTATAAATCATTCATAATGAACTATTTGAAATAAAGATTCCATTCTTTGATTCTTTCAAGTATTTTCATCTTTTTTCATAATAATTCACGTAAGTCGCCAAAAAGTCGCCAAAAATATTAGTATATTTGAGGCACGTAAATAATTGGAAACATGGCGACTATCGTATACTCTTTGTCTGCAAAGAAAGATAAAACTTCCGGAAAACAGGAAATTCTTTTACGTTTTTTCCATGGAAGGTTTAACCAAAGGGCGAAAACAAACCTCTTCACATATTCAGAATACTGGGATAATGAGCACCAATGCAACAGGATCCCTAAAATAAGAGTGATGTCTGAAGATAAGACCGCACTTGTCAAGTCATTAAAAGAGCAGAATGTGGAATTGGAAACCATCTCCTCTTATGTTCAGGAAGAGTTTATCAAGGCAGGAGCCGGAAAGGTAGCCCTAGCTGACAAATGGCTTGCAAGCAAGCTGCTTGACCGGCTTAATATCCCAAAAGAGGAAAAGAAAAGCGAGACTCCCGAAATCTTTGGTATCTTGGAACATTTCATCAATGTCCATGACATATCGGATTCTCAAAGACGCCAATACAAAGTACTTCTCAGAGCGTTAAAGAGATTCTCGCTTTACACCGGTACAAGTGTGGAATTGGATGACCTTACAGCTGAGACTTTGCGTGATTTCTCGGACTTCCTATCTACTGAACATGAATTCATCGGGACCGATGAAGAAGGAACACCTTATATAATAGATAGGCAGTACCAAGCTGTTTATGACCAGGTTCCCGAATGCAGATTTCCTAAACCAAGAGGAAAAAATTCCATCATAGGAATAATGTCCCGCTTCCGTACTTTCGTCAAATGGTCCAAGCGCAACCACCTGACAAGCAATGAGCCATTCGACGAATACGAGATGGGACAGACGATGTACGGGACGCCTTATTATATTACTAAAGAGGAACGAAACCTATTGTATAAGGCAACGTTCCCCGACCATCCTGGGCTTGAAATCCAACGTGACATCTTCGTCTTCCATTGCTTCATTGGATGCCGTGTAGGCGACCTTCTAAAGATGAAAAAAAGCAACATTATCAATGATGCCCTCGAATATGTTCCCCGTAAAACCAAGGAAGGTCGCCCGATAACAGTCCGTGTTCCACTAACTCCTACTGCCAAAGAGATCCTGGACCGATACCCTGACGTGAAAGGTGACAAATTGCTACCCTTTATCAGCGCCCAGAAATACAACGACAACATAAAGAAAGTGCTCCGCCTAGCAGGAATCGACCGGAAAGTCACCATTATCAATTCCCTGACCAGAGAAGAGGAGCAGCATCCCATATGGGAAGTGGCATCCTCCCATATGGCCCGCCGCGTCTTAGTTGGTAATCTATACAAGGAGGTCAAGGATCCCAACCTTATCGCCAAGATCTCCGGTCACGTCGAGAACTCAAAGGCATTCAACCGGTACCG
>JAFROA010000420.1 GCA_017429885.1 Bacteroidales bacterium
GGCCTACCATTGCTCTGACGGACAATCAGCTTGTCATTTCCGGTGGTACCGTAGCTGGCGCGGATAACCATGTTGTCAAGCCAGCTGACATTCTTCATGAACTCCTCGTTCGTGATCCTCCATGAAGCTCCGACAGAGAAGAAGTTACCCCAGCGATTGTCCGGATGGAATCTTGAGGAACCGTCACGACGGAAGGAAGCCGAAAGATAATACTTGTTGGCGAAGTTGTAGTCTATCTTTCCGAGGAAGGAAAGGAGGGCGTACTTGTCACGCGCGGAACCGGCTTCCCACTCACGGGAAGTGTTGTTGAGCTCATACTGGTTGATCTGCATGATACCGGCGCCATAGGCATAACCCGAATTATCTGAATAGCTGTAAGCCTCCTGACCGGCCATAAGGTCGAGCCTGTGGTCTCCAAACTGGTGTCCCCAGTTGAGAATGTTGTTCCAAGTCAGGGACATGAGCTGGTCCCAAGAACGCTGGGCATCACCGCCACCGTCAGAGACGGTCAGTCCGTAAGGAGCCTTCTGGCCGGAGCCGTGAACGGCTGAACCATAATAGTAACCCATGGAGAGGTTGGTGTCGAGGTTGACGCTTGAGCGGAACTTGATGTCGAAAGGCAGCGAGAGCTCAGCGAAGTAACGGGCTGTGATGCTGTGGCCGTCTGAGCTGTTGAAGTACTCGTCGTTGTCGTTGTTCCAGTAGTCACCCAGACCGTTCACAGGATGGATACCGAAGAAACCGGTGAAGTTGGTTCCGTAGTCATACATCCTTTTGCCTGTCTTCTCTGAATATACCCAGTCGGTGTTGTCGCTGTTGCGCAGCCAGGGGGACTGGAGAGTGGAATAATAGATGTGCGCGCGGTTGGAACCGGTGAAGTTCTGCCTCCAATAGGAATAGGCGACGCTTCCACCGAGCTGAAGCCAATCGTTGACCTGGCTGTTGACATTGGCCCTGAAAGAGTAACGCTTGTAGTACTGGTTCAGCATGTAACCGCCGTCATCGATAAAACCGGCGGAAACATAATAATTAGTCTTGCCGCTGTCAGAGGCGCCACTCACGTCGAGACCATAGTCCTGACGAAGTTTGCGGGAGAATATGGCTCCGTAGACATCCCAATCGGAAGGTTCCCATGCATACTCAAGAGCAGGGTTGATGCTGGGATGACCATTACCGTCATGAAGCACCCACTGGTCAGCGGGGATGCCGTTTTTGAAAGGAGAGACATAATTGCTTCCGCCGGAAGAGTTGGTGACCATACGGAGCTTTCGTCCGACGATCTCAGCGGATGCGAGGTCACCGGCAGTTTTCGGATCATTACCCTCATTGTAACGGTGGTCGTTATAATAGGCCTCCCAGTTGAGAAGAAGGGTCTCCTTCGGGTCCGCCATGGTCTTGGGGTTCGGTACGGAACTGTCGGAGGTACCCCACGCTGCCCTGAAATTAACCTTCGCCTTACCGGCGGAAGCGCCTTTCTTCGTGGTAATGATGATAACACCGTTAGCGGCCCTGGAACCGTAAAGCGAGGAAGCCGCGGCGTCCTTCAGTACGGTCAGGCTCTCGATATCGGAGGGGTTGATAGAGTTGAGACCTCCGTCATAAGGCATACCGTCCACAACGTAAAGAGGCGCGGACTTACCTGACATGGAGGATATACCACGGATCAAGATACGAGCCTCGGAGCCGGGATTCGCCGCGAAGTTGGAAACCTGCACACCGGCGGACATTCCCTGAAGGGCGGAGGAGAAACCTTCTCCATTTAACCTGTCCAGCTGATCTGACTTGACAACTGAGGCTGAACCTGAGAACGAAGCCTTCTTGGTCGTGCCATAAGCCACGACTATGGTCTCATCGAGGGTTTCATTGTCTTCCGCAAGAACGATAGTCATGCCATTGGAAGCTGAGACGACTTGCGACTTGTAGCCAAGGCATGTGACCTCGAGAGTGGCACCCTCAGAGACATTCCTTAAAGTGAACGATCCGTCGGACGCTGTGATGCTTCCGTTGGTTGTTCCCTGAACCACGACCCCGGCTCCGATCACTCCGGATCCAGAAGCGTCCCGGACAACGCCGGAGACTGTCCTTTGAGCCCATGCCGCTGGCGCCAGTAACAAGACCGCGGCAAGCATGGTCATCAGTTTGAAAATAGACTGTCTTTTCATTTTATAAACGAATTGATTAATGTGTTATGCTAACGATTGTGGCCGTTACTTTTATCAAAATTAGCATTTGTGCGTGAATTATTGACCCACGCGAAATATAATTATTAGTATATTTATACGATTTTGTTAATATTTAGATTAATTTACAGAAAAAACCATATATTTAACCTTAAATAAGATTATGTGAGCAAAATAATGAAACTTACACATCGCTTGATCATAGCCCTGTTATTGCTGTGGCCGGTGACTGCCCACTCGCAATTCCGCCACTTCACAATGGCGGAAGGGCTCCCCTCCAACACGATTCACGGGCTATTCCAAGATTCAGATGGTTTCATTTGGGCCGGAACATCATCCGGATTAAGCTACCACAACGGGAGACGCTTCGTGTCCATCGAGTCAATACCGGGAAAAGCGGTTTACAGCATCTGCGAGCCATTCCAAGACGGCAATCTTTGGGTCGGGACAAGTGAGGGCGTTTATAAAGTGAATCGGGAGTCACGCACCAGCGAGCCGATACCCATAACCATTGACGGAAGGACATTATCCGAACTATCCGCATTCCGGATTGTCTCTGACACGGATCACAATGTTTGGGTCGGTAGTTATGGAAGCGGAATGTTCAGGTACTCACCGGAAACAGATTCCTGGAAACACTATAAGACTGTGGGGAAAGGAGTTAGATACATACTGACAGGAATAGACAAAAGTGTATGGGTTTGTGCGGGTGATCAATATCTCTATCGCTATAACACTGCGAAGGATGATTTCGATACTATCCAGGTAAAAGATAAATTCTCTTCAGAGCCAATGGTGGGCGCGGTCTGTTCGTGTCAGGATTCGAACGGAGACATCTGGGTTTGTAGCGTAGATGCCAAACTATTCAAACTCAGCTTAATAGACATGCAGAGTGTTATGATTCCCTTCTCATTTCCGGAAGAGACGATAACCCCTAGAGCGATTGTCGAGAGAAGTCCAGGCGAACTGGTCATAGGAACCAATAGCGGACTGATCTCTTTCAACACAAGGGAAATGTCTTTGTCGCGCCTTGACAAAGGAACCAGAAATCATAACGGAATGCTTAACGACCGCTTTGTCCATTCTCTATTGAAAGATATCGACGGTGGTCTTTGGATTGGAACCTTTTTTGGCGGAGTTAATTATATAACTTCGGGAACCAATTCTATTTCAACCATTTACCCCGGAATGGACTGCGGCAATATCATTTCTGTCATGTCTGAGACCGGGGATGACACCGTGTTGATCGGAAGCGATGACGGAGGGCTTAGCATTTATAATATAAGGTCCGGAAGCTACATAAGGAAAGACATCGATCCATCCAATCGCAACCTAAACATCCATGCGTTGCTTTCCGAATATGAAGACATCTGGCTCGGGACATTCGGTAACGGCCTTTACCGCCTTGACCAGAATCTCCACATAAAGCGTCATTACACGCAAGCTGATGTTGATACCGGAGACATGAACGTGTATTCGGCCTTCCGGGACAAATCTGGTGGACTGTGGATTGGAACCAAAAGAGGGATAGCGCTTTACGACAAAGATAAAGACTCCTTCACGAGGGCTCTGGAGCTGGAGGACAACTCGGACGTGACCGACATTGTAGAATTCGGCGGAGACCTCTGGTTCGCCTCCCAAGGCAGAGGCCTGATCCATTATGACACATCCACAAAGAGTTTCGAAATAATCCAACAAGCCGATGAGAGCATGCCCAAAAGCATAACCTGCCTCCAAGTCTATGGCGGCCTGCTTTACTTTGGCGGAGACGAGGCTTTAGCAACTCTCGACAATACGGGAAAAATAGTCTTCTTGGACGGTTCTTTAAGGAAAAACGAGAGGGTGCAAGGCATGGTGGCTGACAACAGCGGATTATGGATCACCACCAACCAAGGACTTATCTGCTTTGAGAATTTGACGAGCCCTCTTTACTATGACTCTGGCGACGGACTGATGAACAACCAGTTCACGCAAAAATCCATTCTACGTCTCTCCAATGGCCGGATACTTGTCGGAACCAACGGAGGAATGAATAGTTTCCGTCCTACAGAACTAAAAAAAAGTCAAATACATAGATCATTAAAGGTTGCGATAACCGAATTCGCAGAGATCGCCCAAAACGGATTGAGAGTCGCTCTGCCGATCAGTGAAAGAATAGTATTGAGACGAGACATCTACAGTTTCGCTATTGATTTCTCAGCGATCAATTACCAATCCAGGAACAAGGTTGTTTATAAGTACCGCTTAAATGGCTATGAGTCGAAATGGAACACCGTCTCGAGCGATGAGTTGGTGAATGGCCTGATATACGGGGATGTAAGCCCCGGGCTATATACATTCGAGGTCATGGCTGCTCCCACAGGAAAAGACGCTTTTGGAGAATCCTCGTCAATCCACATTGAGGTGCGGTCCTCTGTGAAAGCCCAGATTAAAAAGGCCCTATTATATTCGTTGATCATCGGCCTTATTCTGGCGTTGGTTATTAGCTTGCTGACTAACCTGACTTTTAAAACGATGCGGAGCCAATCAATCGGCCTCATGCTCGGAACGGGAATGAGAATCTCCGATGAGGCCCGTAAATCGGGAACCGGGAAAAGCCCGAAAAAGCAATCCCCTCTTAGCAAGTCTTCCATTGAACTAAGAACAATACTGCTTCTTGGAGGAGGAAAGAACGCCGACGATAAATTCATCTCCGGCGTCTGCGCATTCGTGTCCGAAAATATCTCAAATTCAGCTCTTTCCGTGGAGGACATCGCCCAAGAGATGAACGTCAGCCGAGCCACTGTGTTCAACAAGATTAAGAGTAATCTAGACACAACACCCAACCAGATGATAAAGTTGATGAGGCTTGAAAGAGCTGCGGACGAGCTTTGTAAATACAACGTTCGCGTCTCAGACGTTTATGACTCCGTAGGCTTTGTGTCAGCCTCATACTTCACCAAACTGTTCCACAAAGAATTCGGAGTGACCCCCAAAGACTTCTCGAAAAAATACAAGGACGGACAGACTTGGAGAAAGGATATTTTCAGCCTATAAAGCCGAGAATGAAAATAACGGCTATTGTGACCGGGGCGACGTATTTTATGAGGAAATACACGAACGGGAAAAGCTTGCTTGAGCTCTTCAGGGTGCCGCCGTTGGTGAGCTCGTCCTTGACCGCCGCCTTGTCCATCTTCCAGCCGACGAAAACGCTGAATAACAAGGCTCCCACTGTCATCAGGAAGTTGGAGGCTAGCCTGTCGCAGAAATTGAAAATAGTCAGTCCAAACAGCTTGATGTCAGACAGTGTACCAAAGGAGAGGGAGCAGAGAATACCCACTACCAATGTGATCAGGAAAAGGGATATAGTGGCCTTATGGCGAGACACCTTTTTCTCCTCAACAAGGTATGCCACACCTACTTCCATCATCGAGATAGATGACGAGAGAGCTGCCACAAGAATTGTGAGGAAGAAAAGGATGGATACAGTGACACTGATGATCTGCCCACCAGCGCCCATTTTGGCGAATATAAACGGAAGGGTTTCGAAAACAAGGCCTGGACCCGAGCTTGGGGTGATACCGGCGGCGAAAACAGCAGGCATCACGGCGAATCCGGCCAAGATGGCGAACAACAAGTCAAAGAACGCCGTACCGCCAGCGGAGGCTATGATATTCTCATTCTTGTTGACATAAGACGCATATGTCAACATGGTTCCCACACCGAGAGACAGAGAGAAGAAACTCTGCCCGAGAGCTGAGGCATATGCCCCTGGAGTCAGTTTTGAGAAATCTGGTTTGATCAAGTATTTGACTCCTTCTCCTGCTCCCGGCAACGTTATGGAATAAACGGCGATGATGACTATCAGCACAAAGAGCACCGGAATTGAGATCTTACTGAACTTCTCAATCCCTTTATTCACTCCCAAATAGACAATCAAAGCGGTCAATCCGAGAAATATGACCATACACGCCAGCGGGGCCCATGTTGATGAAGAGAATGCCCCGAACATCGAGGTCACTGACTCCGCATTCTCTGGCTTGAACTGGAATGAGATCGCTTTGCATAGATAGGCGAAAGACCAGCCTCCGACCACGCTGTAGTACGATAGGATAATCAATGGAGAGAATATCGTCAAGAGGCCCAACCATTTCCAAGCGGAACCCGGAGCGAGTGTATTCATCGCTCCGAATGTGCCCTGGTGAGTCCTGCGGCCAATAATAGTCTCCGAGAGAAGAATTGGCATAGAGAGAAGGAAACAGCAGACTATGTAGACCATAATGAATGCGGCCCCTCCGTATTCCCCGACAATGAAGGGGAATCTCCAGATATTCCCAAGGCCTATGGCTGATCCTGCCATGGCCATAATAACCGTCGCACGGCTTCCGAAATTCTCCCTTGGTGTCATAACACGAGATTTGATATGAATATGACCAACACCACGATCGGGGCCACGTAACGGACGAGGAAATAGAATATCCCGAACACCCACTTGTTGACAGTCATGTGGTTGGTGAGCTCCTCACGAATCTCCTCCTTGTCCATCTTCCACCCGACGAAGAGTACTACCAATAGAACTCCGGCCGTCAGCAGGAAGTTGGAAGAGAAGGCGTCCACCTTACCGAATATATCAATGGAGAACACGCTGAGCAGTCCGAGAACCCAAGCGGCCAGGAAGACAATCAGACATGCCATCTTCCTGGATAAACCTTTTTCCTCGACAAGGTAAGCCACCCCAACCTCTAGGAGTGAGATGCTGGAAGTCATGGCAGCTACAACCACAGAGAAAAAGAACAACACCGCGACAAGTGTTCCTAATATGGGGGCGGTAGCTCCCATCCCGGAAAACACATGCGGAAGGGTCTGATACACAAGACCAGGGCCGCTGCTAGGGGCGATTCCTGCCGAGAAAACGGCAGGCATTATGGCGAAACCGGCCAAAACAGAGAACAAAAGCGCTGCCAGCACAGTTCCCGCTCCAGAGGCCACAAGGTTCTCATCCTTATGCACATACGAGGAATACGTGATCACGATTCCCATTCCGAGGGACATCGAATAGAAACTCTGTCCAAGGGCGAATGCGAAGGTTCTTCCTGTCAGTTTCGAGAAATCCGGCTTGATCAGGTATTCTACTCCTTTCTCCGCCCCTGGCATATTCACGGAATAGATCATGATGAGCACGATGAGGACGAAAAGGAGAGGGATGGAGATCTTATTGAATTTCTCGATGCCGCTTTTGACACCGAATGCCACGATAATGGACGAGAGGGCAAGGAAAATGGTGTTAAAGAGGAGAGGGGTCCATCCGGAAGGACGGAACTCGCCGAAATTCAATGTGAAAGACTTGAAGAAATACTCTATTGACCATCCTCCTACGATGCTATAGTAGGAGACGATGATCATCGGCGTGATCACGCTCAGGTACCCCAAAGCCGTCCACCCAGACTTTGGAGCCAGCTTTTTCATGGCACCCAACGCATTGGAGTGCGTCCTTCTACCTACAACCGCCTCAGATAGGAATATGGGGAATGACAGCAAAAATGAGCAGAATATAAACACCAAGATAAATGCGGCACCTCCGTATTCTCCCACCATGTAGGGGAACCGCCAGATGTTTCCCAAGCCGATGGCGGATCCCGCCATAGCCATGATCACAGCAGCCCTGCTGCCGAAGTTCTCTCTGTTTGTAGCCATTTGTCTGTTCGTTGTTTTAGACACCCGGTTAAGCTGGGTGTGACTGTCATTCATGGCTTGACCATGAATCTATTTCCTTGTATAAATCGTGAACTCGTAACCGTACCCTGTCTCGGGGTCGACAGCCACCGGCGTTGTGGATTCCACCTTCCAGATCGCCGGATCAATTACGGGGAAGAAAGTGTCGGCGTCTTCAATGGTAGTATGGACATGGGTGATATAAAGCTTGTCGGCAGTCGGAAGAGCTTGGCGATAAGTCTCGCCGCCGCCCATCACAAACACCTTACCGTCTTCCGGAACATCCACCATATCATAGGCTTCCTCAAGGCTGCCGGCAACCTTCACACCTTCCGGCTTATCAGGCCATGGGAAAATCGAGATGACAACGTTATCCCTCTTTGGAAGTGGCTTTCCTCCAATGGATTGGAATGTCATCCAACCCATAACCACAGGACTGCCGGTGGTAGTCTGGCGGAAATATCTCATGTCTTCCGCGATGTGCCACAAAAGGGCGTTAGCTTTGCCGATGGCTCTATTGTCGGCGATAGCGACTATAATGCATTTTTCCATATTCCTCAACTATTATACGGCGACAGGGGCCTTAATTGCCGGCCAAGGATCGTAACCTTCAAGGGTAAAATCCTCGTACACAAAATCATATAAGTCTTTAACCTCAGGATTGAGAATCATTCTCGGGAGAGGCCTTGGCTCACGTGAGAGTTGCTCCTTTACCTGCTCAAAATGATTAAGATAGATGTGGGTGTCGCCCGTTGTGTGAATAAACTCTCCCGGCTTCAAACCACAAACTTGCGCAATCATCATGGTCAGCAAAGCATAGGAAGCTATATTAAAAGGCACGCCAAGGAATGTGTCGGCGCTGCGTTGGTAAAGCTGGCAAGAAAGCTTGCCATTGGCGACATAGAACTGGAAGAGGCAGTGACAAGGGGGAAGAGCCATCTTGTCGACCTCTCCCGGATTCCATGCCGACACCAGGATCCTGCGGGAATCGGGGTTATTCTTTATGGTCTCAACAACCTGTGTCAACTGGTCGATAGACCTTCCGTCCGGAGCAGGCCAAGAACGCCACTGATGGCCATACACCGGTCCCAAGTCTCCATTCTCGTCCGCCCACTCATCCCAGATTGAGACACCATGATCCTTCAGGTACTTTATGTTCGTATCTCCCGAGATGAACCAAAGCAGCTCGTAAATAATTGATTTCAAATGGACTTTCTTCGTGGTCAGGAGAGGGAAACCCTTCTCCAGGTCAAACCTCATCTGATGTCCGAAAACAGATTTCGTCCCCACGCCGGTGCGGTCATGTTTGACCACGCCTTCGTCCATTATTCTTTGGAGAAGATCCAGATACTGTCTCATGCCACAGAGAATTGCCAGATTATAGCCTCTTCGAATACGTCCTCAGGGCGAAGGACTGTAGTGGGATACTCGGGTTTGTTCGGAGAGTCAGGGCAATGCTGGCACTCGATCGCCACGCCCTCATAATCGAAGTAGCTCCGGCCGCATTTTCCGGCGGGACAACCCGCAAGCCAGTTGCCAGTGTAGATCTGGACTGCCGGCTGGGTGGTCAAAACCTCAAGCATACGGCCGCTCTGGGGAGAATAGAGCTTGGCGGCAGACTGAAGCTGTCCAGGCTCATAACCATTAATCATCCAACAGTTATCATAGCCTTTGCCGAATTTCAAGGCCGGGAAATCCTCTTTTATCTCGGCTCCAATCCTCTTGAATTCCTGGAAATCCATCGGGGTACCCGCGACCGGATCCGGCTCTCCTACGGGGATGAGAGTCTCATCTGTCGGGAGATACACGGAAGCGTTGAGTTTGAGCTCATGGTCGAGAATGTCGCCATTACCCTCTCCGTTGAGGTTGAAATAAGCGTGATTGGTAAGGTTGACAATGGTGGTCTTATCCGTCCTTGCCGTGAGATAGAGTTTCAGGGCGTTGTCCTCGCTCCATTCGTACCTGGCGACAACTTTAAGATTGCCGGGATAACCAGCTTCACCATCCTCGGAGAAATACATGAACTCCACGGCGTCTCCTGCTATCCTGCTGTCCCAGACTTGGTTCTGGAAACCTTCAGGACCTCCGTGAAGATGGTTGGGACCATTGTTGATCGGAAGGGAATATTCCACACCGTCCAAAGTAAACTTTCCTTTGGCGATACGGTTAGCGAACCTTCCAGGGCATTTTCCGGCGCAAGGGCCGTCGGCGAAATAGCTTTTTCCCTCAGGATAGCCGAGAACGACATCCGCCATCTTTCCGTCCTTGTCCGGAACAGCAATAGAGACGATTCCGGCCCCGACACTTGACA
>JAFROA010000421.1 GCA_017429885.1 Bacteroidales bacterium
AGCTGACGACTCCCTGGAGCAGAGTTTCGCCCTCTTTGCGACTTCCTGCGACGCTGTATTATACCTCGACCATGTCATCGCTACGAAGGATGCCAACATCCTGGCCGAGAGAGGGCTTGTGGCGGCCATATCGGTTGACGAATTCACTGGTCTTAAGCGGGTTCTCTCCTATGAGGGCAAACCGGGAGAGATAATCGACGGTGAGTCCCTGATCACATTCCCGGGTAATTCCTGGGCCAATATAGATGGAGAGATAGGCATCCTGGCAAGAGGCGACGGCATGATGGCTTTCGGAGAGAAAGCTGATAATCACAGCATCATGACAGCCAAATTCTACGGGTCGTACTCGGACGCCTCGAGAGCGGTCGCTCCTGGAGCGACTGTCTGCTCAAGGGCGGCTGTCTATTACACGGGAGTGACTCCGGAAGAGACCGCTGAGTTGAATAAGAAAATGATCTTGGCAGACGGCAAGGCGCTGCCATCTGGCTGGTCAGGATGTCTCGCCAGTGACCGGGATGGAAGCATGATACTATTCCTGACCAATTTCAAAGGAGAGTCATCAACCGCAACGATCTCATTTGACATAGACACTTCCATCCTTCCTGGTGTTCCGGTGTTCTCTCTTCCCCACAAAGTGACATGCGGAAACAAAAACGGTGTATTCCATTGTGAATACACCGTCAATCTCGGTTGTGGAGAGTCACTGGGGGAATCCACACAGGTGTTCTCCCCCGGTGACGACCTTGTGGATTAGCTAGAAAAGGAAGCCCACGCCAAGCTTAAGCTGGCTGCGGTGGATCTTAAGGACACCACTAGTCAGATTTCCGCCATTGCGGTTAATCAGGCCATAATCATACCTGACAGAGAACCTGACGGCGTCCATGACGTCGAAACCCACACCTCCGCCGATGAGCACATCAAAACGACCATACTTGGTGTAGTCGCTGAGCTTTCCACTGTAGATATCGTACTCCATGCTGGTCGCCTTCTCCTTGATCCTTGAAGTCAGGCCGAGGTCAAGAGTAGGGCCGGCGAACACCAGGAACCTCATGTCCTCACTCATGTCAAATTTGAGATTGAAGTCCAGAGGGACAGCAAGATAGGTCTCCGTGAAAGATATATCGTCATATCCGTAGATATCGACATTACCTTTGGTGAAATAACCGAACTGGACACCAGGAGCGAAATCGAGGGTCTGCTCTATGACCGGAATGGCATAAGAAACCCCGAGAGTCCCACCGAAAAGGTCGGCGGAGACATGGCCAAGCGTGTAGTCAAACCTTGTTGAGCTCATACCGAATCCGGCCTCAACATTAACTTTCTGGGCAAACATAGTGGTCCCGACCAGCATCATGGATGCGGCGAGGACGGTTGTGAAAAATCTTTTCATATCGATAATTAAAAAGTTCCAAGTGATTCATATTCAAGAATCGAGCCTATTTATCGCCTCCCAGGCGACATCGTTTTTACCAAGGTCGACATTCGAGGAGGAAAGACTGACAGTCTGTGATGAAGGGAGTTCAGCCGGCACGGCGAAGAAATCCCCGGTCACCACACCAACACCGACCAGGTTCTCACACCTCTTAAGCCATAGGTCATCTGCCTTCAAGCAAGTCTTCAGGATAGAATCCGTATCGAAAAGACACTCAGACTTATAGAAAGAAAACGGGTACAGCACTCCGCCAGCTCCGAGAGCAAGCAAATCCTTGTCAGGAGCATGTGCGGCCATCTCAAAAGCCCAATCCGAATAGTGGGGACCGTTAATCCTCCTGGTGATATCCGCACAAACCGCATCCGGGTACTCGGAATGTAACTTAGCCAGGCGGGTGACCATCCAAGCCGGATAAAACAGATCGTCATCAACAGTGATGACATTGCGCTTACGCCCGGAGACCTCTACCTTGAAAGCCAGATGATACTTGAGATGCGGCTTGAGATCCTGATCTGCCCACAACACCTTGAGTCCCCTATTGAGATATGGATCAAGTGATTCCGGAAGCTTCCCGTCCGGAAAATCGCCTTTGAATAAGCATAGATATATCGCGGAAGGCCTTGTCTCCTGGCGCATCAGCATGTCGATGACCATCCATAAATACGTCATCCTCTTAGGGAATGAGGTCAAGGACAGGACAAAGTCTCCATCCGCAGGCAAAGTATCCGGAAGTGACGGCCTTAAAAGTTTGTACCTCAGGAATATACGGATCCCGGACAACCTGGCCATGATCCCGGCGAAGAGACGAGCCACAGGGCCGCCTTTTCTCAACCTGGTCACTTCTTTGAAGGACTGATGCTGACTTGGTATTCTCTCTATCCGCATAGAATTGAAATAATATACTCAAGAAACCAACCGCAAAAGCCGGACAACAGCATTCTTTGACTTTATGGCAAGACGATAGATTGGATATGGAAGATTCCCGTACAGAGATATTTCCGGGATAATCCCCCAACTTCCGACATGCTCTTTGACGAAGGATATCCACTCTTCGAGCATTGGCCTTCCCTCCTCCGGAGGAAGCTTGTAAATAAAGTCGCAAAAAATCTTGCACAGACGCCTGACGACCTGGTCTAACAAAACCTTTCTTGGCCCGGAGGCGACTGGATGCTCCTCCACGAATCGCAGGGCATGTTTTCTCTGCAGGACCTGCATCGCCATATTCTTACGGACCACCGAGTTGTCCATCGTCTGCCCTGCCCTGCCCAAACGGTAGTGATAAAGCGTGAAACCCGTATATACATAAGTCGTTCCGCCAACCAGAGGCGCGACGAAAAGCATTATGTCGTCGTAATATGATTTCTCAATGAATAGCGGAGCAAAAGGTCTCAAGACCTCAGCCTTGTAAACACAGGAATGGAAATGAGCGTTGTAGAATCCATTCCCGCGGCATGGCCACGCCTTCTCGTCCAAAGAGAACACTTTGCCTG
>JAFROA010000422.1 GCA_017429885.1 Bacteroidales bacterium
CCGGCACCTGCCCCCGAACCGGCACCTGAGCCTAAACCGACCCCGGAGCCTGAACCGGAACCGGTCCCTTCAACTCCCGTTCCTGAGACAATCCCCGCCACAACCCCTGCGGAGACTGTGAAAGAGGAACCCGTTGAAGTCGAGCCGGAGATAGTTGAACCCAAGGAAGAAAAGGATGAGGAAAAGAAGGAAGATGCTCCTGGATTCAAGGTGCTGGGCAAGATCGACATGTCCCAATTCGAGAAGAAGAGCGCCAAGAAGAGGGAGAGAATAACCAAGGGCAGCCAGAAGGTCGATGTCGCCAAGGAAGGCAAGCAGGCTGACAACAACTCCCGCAAAGACAAGAAAGACCAGGGCAAAGCCTCCCAAGACCAAGGCAAGGGTGGCCGTAAACGCGGACGCGGTAATGACCGTTTCAAGCCGGCCATGACCGAAGAGGAGCAGGAGGCCATGCAGAAGGAGATCCAGAAGCAGGTCAAGGAGACCTACGCCAGGATGAATGACAACAAGAAGAACAACTTCGGAGCCAAGTACCGCAAGGAGAAGAGGGAGCAAGCCGCTGCAAGATCCCAGGAGGAGATGGCGCAGGTGATGGCCGAGAAGACTGTCCTTAAAGTGACTGAGTTCGTGACAGTCAATGACTTGGCCACCTTGATGAACAACACTCCTGTCAATGAGGTGATCAAGGCCTGCATGGAGCTTGGTCTAATGGTGTCCATCAACCAGAGGCTCGACGCTGAGGCTTTGGTTCTTGTGGCCGAGCAATTCGGTTATAAGGTGGAATTCGTCACCGCTGAGCTTACGGAGGAGATCGAGGGTAATGACAACCAGGAGGAAAGCGATGAGGATCTCGTTCCCAGGCCTCCGGTGATCACCGTCATGGGTCATGTCGACCATGGAAAGACATCCTTGCTTGACTATATCCGCAAATCCAACGTGATCGCGGGAGAGGCTGGAGGTATCACCCAGCACATCGGAGCTTACAATGTCAAGCTTCCTGACGGGAGGAGGATCACCTTCCTTGACACTCCTGGACATGAGGCCTTCACCGCCATGCGAGCCAGGGGCGCCCAACTCACCGACCTCGCTATCATCATCATCGCCGCTGACGACGCCGTCATGCCACAGACAGTCGAGGCCATCAACCATGCCCAGGCGGCTGGTGTACCTATGGTCTTCGCCATCAACAAGATAGACAAACCGGGAGCAATGCCTGAGAAGATTTATCAGCAGCTCTCGCAAATGAATATCCTGACTGAGGCATGGGGAGGTAAGTACCAGTGCCAGGAAATCTCCGCGAAAAAAGGTCTCAACGTCGACAAGCTTCTTGAGAAAGTCTTGCTTGAGACCGACCTCCTCGAGCTTAAGGCTAATCCTAAGAAAAACGGCGTCGGAGCCGTCATCGAGTCTTCCCTTGACAAGGGCCGCGGATATCTCGCCACAGTTCTGGTGCAGAACGGAACCCTGAGAACAGGTGACATGGTCTTGAGTGGCTGCTATTATGGTCGCATCAAGGCGATGTTCAATGAGCGTGGACAGAAAGTCAAGGAAGCCGGCCCGTCAACCCCTGTCAGCATCCTTGGCCTGAATGGAGCGCCAAGCGCTGGAGACAAGTTCAATGTCATGCCTGACGAGAAAGAGGCTAAGGCTATCGCCAACAAGCGCGAGCAGCTGATCCGCATCCAGGGCATCAAGACCCAGAAACACATGACCCTTGAGGAAATCGGAAGGCGTATCGCCATAGGAAACTTCAAGGAACTCAATGTCATCGTGAAGGGTGATGTGGACGGTTCTGTCGAGGCTCTTTCCGACTCCCTCATCAAGCTCTCGACCGAGCAGGTCAGAGTCAACGTGATCCACAAGGCGGTCGGAGCCATTTCCGAGTCTGATGTGATCCTCGCCGAGGCTTCTGACGCTGTCATCATCGGCTTCCAGGTCCGTCCTTCCACGGACGCCAGGAAGGTGGCCGATGAGCAAGGTATTGAGATCAGGCTTTATTCTGTCATCTATGACGCCATCAACGATGTCAAGGATGGTATTGAGGGCCTTCTCGAGCCTATCAAGAAGGAGGAGGTCACCGGTACCGCCGAGGTCAAGCAGACCTTCAAGATCTCCAAGGTCGGCACGATTGCCGGTTGCCTTGTGAGGGATGGCAAGATCGCGAAGACTTCCCAGTGCCGCTTGATCCGCGACGGAATCGTGGTCTACACAGGCGACATCGCCTCTTTGAAGAGGAACAAGGACGACGCGAAAGAAGTCACTGCCGGAATGGAGTGTGGAATCGGCATCGAGAAGTTCAACGACATCAAGGTCGGAGACATGATCGAGGCCTTCGTCATCACAGAGATCAAGCAGACTTTGGACTAGCTAAGACCTCAATGATCTGACGGGCGGGGGCCACATCGTGGACACGAAGGATGGATGCCCCGTTCTGCAGGGCGATAAGATTCGCGGCGCATGTGGCCGGAAGAGCGTCCTCAGGACCGATGTCCAAAGGCTTGTACAGAAAACTCTTACGGGATAGGCCGGCCAATATTGGTCGGCCAAATTCCTTAAATTCAGCCAATTCCCTAAGAAGGAGCCAGTTTTGTCCCACTGTCTTAGCGAAGCCGAAGCCAGGATCAAGGATCCAATCCTTCACACCGAACTTGTCGGCGGTCTGGGCGATGCCTCTGAAAAAGGACTTCACATCCTCGAGGATATCATCGTAGTCTGTAAGACTCTGCATGTCTTTAGGCGTACCGCGGGTGTGCATAGCCACATATTCAAGACCGAGCTCACCGACAGTTCTCCACATCTCTTTTGAGCCCCCACTCACATCATTAACGATGAAAGGTCCGACTATATCAAAAGCCTTGGATACAAGTCCCGGGCGGAAAGAGTCAATGGAAAGGCTCAAGCCTGGCCGCTCCGAGGCGAGTAGACTTAAAGCGGGCTCAAGTCTCCTCCACTCCACCTCTTCGCTGATCGATTCGGAACCAGGCCGTGTGGAGCAAGCGCCAAGATCAATGATATCAGCCCCCTCAGACAGCATCGAGTCAATCCTCGACAAGAAGATGGCCGAATCAAACGACCCGTCAGCTCCCAAGATACGGCTGCCGGCGTAAAAGGAATCGTCGGTGAGATTGACAATTCCCATGATGCTGATCTTTCTGTCTGGCTTATCCTCCATATTGCGCGAAAATAGCCAAAAAATGAATATATTTGTAGATATTTAAAACCACACTTGATGCTTATTGTTCTGGAAGGATTGGACGGAGCGGGAAAGTCCACTCAAGTCAGGAAACTGAAGGCCTACCTCGAGGAGGTTGGCCCTAAACCTATGGAGTATATTCATTTCCCGAGATACGATTCTCCAGTGTACGGTGATCTTATCAGCCGCTTCCTTAGGGGAGATTTCGGATCGAACGAGTCTGTGCATCCCCAACTCGTGGCATTGCTCTTCGCCGAGGATCGGCACGGGGCCGCCCCAGACATAAAAGCGGTTCTCTCACAAGGCGGCACTGTCCTTCTTGACAGATATGTTTACTCAAATATAGCCTACCAGTGCGCTAAACTGGCGAATCAAGAGGAGAGTGAGTCACTCCGAGAATGGATCATCAACACCGAGTTCGGGGATTTCGACCTTCCGAGGCCTGACCTGAACATATTCCTTGATGTTCCCATCGGTTTCGTTGAGAAGAGCCTCGAGAAAGACCGTAATGGCTCAGACAGGAACTACCTCCACGGATCCCAGGACATCCATGAGGCGAGTATCGAGTTTCAGAAGAGAGTGCGGGACATCTACAAACGACAGGCCCGACTCGATAAAAACTTCATACCTGTGGACTGCTCAGGGGAGGATGGGAACATGCTTCCTCCGGACGATATATTCGCCAAGATTAAAGTATTGACAGACACTTATCTGACAAGACGATGAACAGCAACTTTATCCATTACAGACTACGCAGGTTCTGCGCTTTCATAATAGGGCTGGTGTTTTTGCTCGCGGGAATCTTCAAGCTTCTCGACCCTGTCGGAGCCGGGTTGGTCGTGGAAGAGTATTACCGCTTCCTCGGGCTCACATTCATGCTGCCGACAGCCAAGGCAGTTGCCATTTTCCTGGCCTTGCTTGAGGCTCTGCTTGGAGCGGCCATGATCAGTGGAGTGTGGAGGGATATCGTGGCCATAGCCACTTCAGCCCTGATCGTCTTCTTCACGATCATCACGTTATTCCTGGCGATATTCAATCCTTCAATGGACTGCGGGTGTTTCGGCGAGGTCATTCACCTGTCGAATATGCAGACATTCCTGAAGAATGTCGCGCTACTTGTCTTGGCGGTCATAGCGTTCGCCCCTTTCAAGGATCTGGGCGAACCGAAGAAACGGAAATACATATCCTTCTTTATCGCGGCCGCCTCGATCGCCGGATTCACATTATATTCACTGAATTCCCTGCCCCTTGTGGATTACACCTCATTCAGGCCAGGAAGCGAGCTCATCTCTTCCTCTAACGAGGACAATGACTTCAAATCCACCTTCATTTATGAGAAGAACGGCCAGAAAGGGGTCTTCACTCTCGACAAACTTCCTGATTCCACTTGGACATTTGTCAAGGCTGAGACGGTCCGCATGAACGGTCCTAAAGCCGGAGGCGAGCCCCCGATCCTCACTTTCACGGACACCACCGGGACTTACAGGGATGAACTCGCCACCTCGGGCAACGTGATGGCGCTCACCGTTTACGATCCATCCGGAATGAAGGGAGATGATTGGACGAGGATAGCCACCGCCATTGACGGTGCTTCCAAGGCCGGCTTCACTCCTTTGCTTCTCGTGTCCGGAAACAAAGCCCGCTTTGAGAGCCTTCCAGCCATGATCCCAGAGGCGCGTGAAACGCTCCTCTCCCACCTTTTCTTCACTGACCGGAAAACCTTGCTGGCCATGAACAGGTCGAATGGTGGAGGAACATGGTTCAATGACGGGGAGCTTATCAAGAAATTCCATTCCGGATCCCTCCCTACAGAGGAACAATTCCTCGAAATGACCGGGGACGATCCCACGGACATAATGCTCCACACCAGCACCAAAGGAAGGCTCCGGTTCCAGGGTTTCCTTTTATACACGATAGCTCTCCTCTTGTTGATTTAAGCGATCTGACATGTTAGACATTAATTCCCTTACGGCGGTATCCCCGATTGACGGACGCTATGCCTCCAAAACATCATCTCTGAGGCAGTATTTCAGCGAATATGCCCTCATCCGATACAGAGTACGGGTCGAGGTCGAGTATTTCATCGCTCTGTGCCAAATTCCCCTGCCCCAGCTGGCTGGATTCGGAGAAGGAACGGGCAAGACGAGAGAAGATCTTATCGAGGAACTGCGGAGCATTTATATTGAAATGACTCCCGAGGACGCCTCGAAAGTCAAGGATATTGAGAAGATCACAAACCACGACGTCAAGGCGGTTGAGTATTATATCAAGGAAAAGTTCGATTCTCTCGGTCTCTCGGCTTGGAAAGAGTTCATCCATTTCGGGTTGACATCACAGGACATCAATAACACTTCCCAGCCCTTGATGCTAAAGGAAGCTCTTGAGAATGAATATATTCCCGCACTAAAAGAGGTAGTCGTGACACTCCGTGGATACGCAAGGGAATGGGAAGATGTCCCCATGCTTGCGAAAACCCACGGCCAACCAGCGACCCCGACCCGGCTCGGTAAAGAGATCATGGTGTTCGTCGCCAGGCTTGAGGAGCAGCTCCGTCAATTTTACGGACTCACATACCCCGCCAAGTTCGGTGGAGCCACGGGTAACATGAACGCTCATAAGGTCGCCTACCCTGAGATAGATTGGAAATCATTCGCTGACAGCTTCGTCTCGTCACTCGGCCTCAACCGCTCTTTCCCCACAACACAGATCGAGCACTACGACAACCTCGCCGCGATATTCGACTGCCTGCGAAGGATTAACACAATCCTCATCGATCTTTGCCGCGACATCTGGACATATATCTCCATGGAGTATTTCCGCCAGAGAGTGGTTAAAGGCGAGGTTGGTTCCTCGGCCATGCCCCACAAGGTCAACCCGATAGATTTTGAGAACGCCGAGGGCAATCTCGGGATGGCGAATGCCACGCTGACTTTCCTTTCCATGAAGCTTCCCATCTCAAGACTCCAGAGGGATCTCACAGACTCCACGGTTCAAAGGAATATTGGTGTTCCTGTCGCTCACGGAATGATCGCGTTCGCATCTCTGAAAAAAGGTCTTGGCAAGTTGATACTCAACAAGGAAGCCATCGATGCCGACCTCCATCGCAACTGGGCTGTAGTGGCGGAAGCCTTGCAGACCATATTGCGCCGGGAAGGATATCCCAACCCTTATGAGACACTCAAGGCTCTCACACGTACCGGAGCGGCGATTGACGAGAAGACCATCGCAGACTTCATCGACACCCTCGAGGTCAGCGAGAGCGTCAAAGCCGAGATGAGAGCCATCTCACCTTGGACGTACACGGGTATTTAATAAGCTTTACTCAACGACATAAACGTCGTCGCCGGGCTCGGCGAAACCAAAGTTCTCACGAGCGTAACGCTCGAGAGAATCTTTGTCTGAAGTGAGGCCATGGATCTGGGAATCCATCTCGAGAATCTCCTTGTTGTACTTCTCTATGAGCTTATCCTGACGTTTGATCTCAGCGCCGGCCCTCACCCAGCGGACGATGTTGTTCTGGTTTATGAAACCCACCATGATCAGGAAAATGGCGGTGGCCACAATGGCATAACGGATAAAGGAGCGTTTCTCGGCGTTCCTTCCATCTTTATCCCTGTCCCAAATGTCCCTGAACTTTCCCATCCGCTTAAGACGTTATTAACGCGAAAATAGTTATTTTTGTAGAAATATCATATATCATGAAACCTACTCTTCTTGTGCTCGCGGCCGGTATGGGAAGCCGCTATGGAGGCTTGAAACAAATGGATGGCCTTGGCCCCAGTGGTGAGACCATCATCGACTATTCTATCTATGACGCGGTCGAGGCCGGATTCGGTAAAGTCGTCTACATAGTCAGGGAATATTTCCTGGAGCAGTTCAAAGAGACTGTCGATAGAAAATATTCCGGAATCCTTTGCCCTGATGGAACTCCTCTTGAGTTCGATTTCGTGGTTCAGGAGCTGGACAAGATTCCTTCAAGATTCACCCTCAATCCCGAGCGTCAGAAGCCATGGGGCACCGCGCACGCCGTGCTTATGGCCAAAGACGTGATTCATGAGCCTTTCGCAGTCATCAACGGGGATGACTTTTACGGCAAGGAGTCCTTCAAGATCATCGCGAACTGGCTGAAAGATCACGAGGAAAGCAAAGGGGTGTGCTCCATCGTCGGATTCGAGCTTGACAACACCCTCTCTGAGTTCGGGAAAGTCTCCCGCGGCATTTGCCACTATGACGAGAACAGAAGCCTCACCAGCGTCGTTGAGTTCGTCAATGTCGGTGCTGAGGAAGATGGCAAAGTCTATGGCGACAACACTGTCAGTGGCGAGACCCATGTCGAGGTCGACGCCAAGGCTCTATGCTCCATGAATATGTGGGGATTCACCCCGGATTATTTCGAGCTTAGCGAGGCTGTCTTCGAGAAGTTCTTGGAAGTCAATCTCATGGAACTCAAGAAAGAGTACTATATTCCCTACGCCGTCGACTACATCATGAGGGAGAACGGCTACAAATGCGAGGTGCTCTCAACTCCGGCCAGATGGTTCGGAGTGACCTATAAAGACGATCGCCCGGGAGTCGTGGCCAAGTTCCAGGAGCTTGCCGACAATGGCGTTTATCCCACTCCCCTCTGGAAGAAATAGGTCCCATGTCTTTTTTCAAACCCCGTAAAGTCGAGAAGAACTACGACCTTCTCTCCTCCTGCTCCTGGTACACCCCGGATGTGGGAGGCCTCTTTTCTGTACTCGGCTGGTTCCTGGTGGGTCTCCTCATAGCCGGTATAGTGACCGCTCCTCTTATGTTTGGCGGGACTATCCCTATGTACTACATCATGATAATCCTGTACCCGCTTCAGTTCGTGGCGGTTTTCATATTCGTTAGGATCAAAAGTTCCAGGAATATGGCTTTCGACACGGGATACGCTTTGGACAGCAATCATTTCGGCAACTGGGGCGGGGCTATTCTGGCAGTCGCAGTGGCTGTCGCAACCTTTGCCGCCGGAATGATGTTGGAGGTTATCAACCAACACCTTCCGGACACTGAGGGGAGTGTGATTGAGATGATGGCCAAGATGATGGAAGGGCCGCTCTGGGCTAATTTACTCACCATGTGCATAATGGCTCCCCTCTGTGAGGAATGGCTTTGCAGGGGGGTCATCCTAAGGGGCCTCCTCAACTTCGCTCCCAAGACTCCCCGTCAAGAGGGTGAGAGGACCAGAGGCTTAAGTCCGGCACTGGCTATCGTGATCTCAGCCATATTCTTCGCCGCCATCCACGGCAATGTGTGGCAGGGCATCACTGCATTCGCCATCGGCTGCCTGTTCGGATATGTCTATTACCGCACAGGTTCCCTGAAGTTGACCATCTTGATGCACTGCGTCAACAACACCTCTGCTGTTCTTATAGGAAAATTCGGCTCGGAGAGCATGAAGAATGCGAAGAGTATTCTTGAGGTTGTTCCGATCTGGGAATATGTCTTGATATTCATTGTCAGCGCCGCGATAATCTGGTTCCTCATAGACTATCTCAGGAAGATTCCTCTTCAGGATCCCCAAGGCAACTGCGATGTGATACCTGTTGAGTAACAACTCCATATAAACGAAAAAGCTGGCCTTTACAGGTCAGCTTTTCTTTTTAACATTGAGGAAACTACTAGAAGTACTCCTCGGTGTCGTTCTTCGGAATGTCGTCATGATGCTCCTTGGGGGCGTTGTTATGCCCGAAACCGCGGCGCTCACCACCACGACGCTCATTGTCACGGCCACCACGACGGTCGTTACCGCCGTTACGACGCTCATTCCCTCCATTACGACGCTCGCCGCCATTTCCGCCGTTGTTGCCATTTCCGCCCCTCCTTTTCCTCCTGACAACAGCATACCACCACCGGCGGGCGTGGGCAAGAGGAAAATTCAAAAATTTTGAACAAATCGACTTGACACAGGAGCAAAAACCGAGTATA
>JAFROA010000423.1 GCA_017429885.1 Bacteroidales bacterium
ACCGTGAAGTGCCATTATATCAATTTGTTCCTCCAAGTAATCGACAGTGAAGAAGTGACGGCCGACATCTACCAGGAAACCTCTGTATGAGTATTCGGGAGCATCTTCGACCAACGCCGCGGGCAAAGCCACACGGCCTTGGCCACCTAAGGGTAGAGCCTTGTATAGGGTCTTCGCACCGTAAAGGACACCGGCAGGTCCACCGCCGGCAATCCGGATAGCATCCTTTCCACACTCAATGCGGTAGCCCTCAGCGGGCAATGACGCATCCGTTAATAGTACGATATTTCCTTTATTATCAGATATTTCCGGTCTTTTCCCCAATGCTTCCTCAAGATCAGAAGCGAGTAATCCCGCCACAGTCTCCAGCTCATCTGTCGCGCGGATAACAACCCTTCTTCCAAAAACAAAAGGATCTCCGTCCTTCAAGTCAATTACCTTTGGAAGCGGGCTGACAGAGAAATCCCCTACTTGAAGATCTCCGCAGCAGGATACGGCCAAAACGGCCACGAACGTCATTAGACAAGTGTTTTTCATAATCCTGAATTAATCCCCATCAAACAATCCAACATCCTCTGATCAGGCTCAGTCGAAGTTCCGGAAAGGATTCCGAAGCCTCCTGGGCCTTCACGGTAACACCAGACAGCCCTGGCGATCCCGAGTGATTCAAAGGTTTCGTTCATATCCTTAAGCCAATTATAGCGCTGAGTCTCATTAGAGGCTGAAAGACAACCATATTCGCCACAATAAACCGGAATGCCATATTTCGCCGCCTGCTCTAATACCTGGCTGAACTCGGTGGCGAAACGGTCTTTATCATAAGTCTGGTCAATCCATTCCCGGGCGAGTTCCCTATCCCGATCTGACTTGTCAGAAAGCTCCTCACCACTGACCACCACGCCAGGATAATTGACAGGCCCTTCATATTCCTTCAAATCCATCCAACTGGCTTGGTAGTGAGTCAGAAGCATAGGGTTGTAGTAATGGAAACTCAGGATAATGTTTGGATCTCCTTCTGGAAGCGTCAGCTGTGAGACTGTGCTGAAAGACTGCCACATGTTACTTCCTATGACTATCACCCTGTTTTTCTCAAGCTCCCTGATGGCGGAATAGCACTCGTTGGCTATTTTGTTCCAATCCTCCGGATCGTCAGCAACCGGCTCGTTCATGAGCTCATAAGCCACCATCGAGACGCTGTAATCTTTCAACTCGCCGGATATCTTCCTCCAGCAATCGTAGAAGGCTTCTTGGGCCGCCCTCTCAGTGAAAAGAGGCTTCACTGCCGCATTGAAGTGATGTGAACGGAGGATGTGAAGGTCGACAACAGCCCTCAAACCGTAAGTCCCGCAAAGATCCAAGGCTTGACGTAATAGTCTAAAGGCCTCCTCGTCTTTGGATCCGTCCTCGTGGAACATCTGCTCCTCATCAATGGGAATCCTGACGTGGTCAAACCCCCATTCAGCGATCCTTTTGACATCGTCCTCGACAAAAAAGGCAGCCCTATCCTCCCCACGCACATTGCTTTGGGACAGCCAGTGCGCGATGTTCACTCCTCTATGTATCTGGAAAGGTTCTATTCTCTCACAGGATATAGCCAAGAGAGAAATAAGGAAGAGAAAAGGTGTAAATCTCATATTAAAAGGTCGATTATTAACTTTTTAAATATAGCGAAAATATTTATAATACAATAAAATATGGCGGAAATACAAACGGCCGTCGTGAAGAACTCACGGACGGCCGTCCAGTTAAACTTAAGTAGCTGATTGCCTGGTAATACCGATTAGAACGGTCTCTGCCTGGGCTGAGGGATCGGAGTGTAAGGAATCCTTCCGGGATCGTCCGCTGCGCAAATCGCCAGCCATGCCACGATGGTAGCGTCAAGAGTCAAGTCGCCAAGGGCGAGACGCTCGTATGTGTCCATAATCGTGTGGTAGGTGCGACCGTACTCAAGCTCGTCCTGGATGAACTGATAAGCCGGAAGGCCGGCGCGCAGGAATGATACATGGTCAGTCGACCCTGTATTCCTCGGCGAGAGATAATTGAAGCCAAGTGGCTCAATGTATTTCATCCAAGCCTCGAAGAACGGGAAAGCCCCGTCATTGTTCTCCAGATATATTCCCCTGAAGCGTCCGGAACCATTATCCATATTCAGATAAAGGGCGAATTTATCATAACCTGGGAGCTTCTTGTCATCTTTGTAGAGGTATTTCTGCAAATACCCCCTCGATCCGAAGAGCCCCTGCTCCTCACCTCCCCAGAGGGCCAGACGTATGGTCCTCTTAGGCTTGATTCCCAACTGCTGGAGGATTCTCATGGCCTCGATCATAACAATGCATCCTGAGGCGTTGTCGGCTGCACCTGTGCCTCCATGCCATGAATCGAGATGGGCCCCTATCAGCACGATCTCGTCCTTGATCTTAGGGTCCGTACCCGGGATCTCGGCATAGACATTATGCACCTCCTGGTCATCGGTGAACTTGTTGATCAATTCAAGCTCCATCTCGACCTTCTGTCCACTCTCGATGAGACGGCACATACGGCCATGATCCTCTATAGGCATCATGATCTCAGGTGTAGGTTCGGGATCGCCGACCTTATATGAAGCTCCAGTGCCGCTGGGAACATTGAAAGTGCCCCTTCCGGTCACAACGCACAGCGGTTTCTCGCTCGCGAGCAGCTCATTGGTCAATGTCTGAAGTTCCATATAGGAAGTCCAGTCAAAGGCTTGACGACGAGAGCCACCACCTCCCTGGGGCGGTCCCATCGGAGAAGATCCGCTCGAGAACTTGCGGTCACGTGCCAGGTTCTGAAGTTCCTCCTCAGTGTAGCGGCTGGCAAGCGGCTTGAAATTCATCGTGTAGTTCTGGGTCGGCGCGCGGAGAAGAATCTTACCACCAAGCTTGCCCCTATATTTCTCGATGTCCTCCTTAGACTGGATATCGAATAC
>JAFROA010000424.1 GCA_017429885.1 Bacteroidales bacterium
ATAATCTCCATTGGCCATAGTGATCCAATTGGGAGCATCTTGTTTATAATCAGCAAAAAACTTCATAATAATATAATCAATGATATTATTTGATTTGCACAAACAAATTTAGGTTTTTTTATTGAATTCATCTCTATAAGTCCATCCTTCATAGAAATCAATGCCCCTACATAATGGTTAGGAAAACTATCTCTATCAGTTCTTGACGGGACGGAGGACGAAGTGGAAGTCGCGGGGAGCGGCGTGGATGCGATACTGCTCCAGCGGCCATGTACCCCATGAGTTGATTCCACCAACCCCCATCTGCACTAGGTCGAAATTGACATAAGTCTGTCCGTTCTCCCTGTCGTTCTCATGAGCCAAAGCCTTGATATCCAGCGAGTGACGAGGCTCTCCTACCTGTGTGTTGGTCTTGTTCTCACGATCGGGCGTGCCCTTCTCCATGCAGTCCAGCACATTGATCGGGAACGGCAGGGCTGACGCGGAGAAACTCTTCGGAGCCGAGATCTCAAAACCGTCACCATTGGAATCCACAATCCTGAACCACCTCATCCCGGTGTGGGTTCCAGACTCCTGGGTACGGACATAACCGTAGTGATACTGCTCATTGACACTCTGGGTGTAGCGACCAACCATGGCGGAAGAGTTCCTGTCAGCGTAATTCTCCCAAGGTCCTTTTCCGTAAAAGTCTATGGTAGAGAACCTTCCAGGCATAGTCATCTTCATTCCGAAACGGAACAGGTCCGGCATAGACTCAAGGCCAGGGGTATCTTCCATTATCTCATGGCCTTCGATCGACCCGTCAGGCCGGATAAGATACGTGAGCCTGATCGCCACAGTGTCCTTGACAGGCTTGTAGGCGGCATTTACCAGCCACCCATCGCCTGATTTGGAGACATCCATCTTAGCCAGAGTGAGCTTAAGGTAGCGCCAGAGTCCCATGTGATTGTGAAGCCTGGCTCCCATGTCATTCTCGACCAGAGCCCTTGAGAACTCAGGAGTCAAAGGCTCGGAAAGCATCTCCCTGCCATTGACTTTATAGCTGGTCAGGAAGCCTGTCTTAGGGTCAAACGCGGCTTTCCACTCCGCGGCGCGGTCGGAACCGACACCGGCAAATGAGAACTCACCGGAGAAAGCGTATCCATCCTTGTCAGCCTTCACAGACACACCGGGCACGGCGGCAGATCCAGGCTCGAAGGCGACACCGCTCCCCTCCTGAAGGGTTAGTTGGTCATAAGCCACCTCATAACCGGCGGGCAGAAGGCCATCCTTCTCTTTGAGGACATATGACAAGTTAAGGAATACATCCTTTCCGGGAGCTGTTATCGAGGGGAGGCCGACAGAAACGGTGGCAGTCTGCCCGGGAGCGGCCTTGATGTTCTCAACCACACCTGTCGCGACAGGTTCTCCCTCAACAGCGGCAGTCCAAAGGAGCCTGTACTGTGAGAGGTCTTTGAAGAAATTCTCGTTGTAGACATTGACTTTGAGATCCTTAGCTCAGCTCAGGATGACAGAGGGGGAGGCGAGAGTGGACAGTATATTCCTGTATTGATAGCGAACCTCGTAAGAATGAGGATGATAAGACCTGTCCGCGGCGATCACTCCGTTGCAGTTGAAAGAGCCGTCAGAGGCGTCATATCCATTGAAATCACCTCCGAAGGCGAAGATATGGTCAT
>JAFROA010000425.1 GCA_017429885.1 Bacteroidales bacterium
CAAGAGGGAAGAAGCCTCTTCCATAGGCCTGCGCCCTGGTTTTTAAACCTTTCTCCTTGCTCCAATCGCTCATGGTACCGTAGAAACGCTCGTTGAGCAACTCCGCTTTAGTGAGCTCGAAATCAAACCGCACACGGTTCACTTCCTCTTCGAACTTGGCGCTTTTTTTCGATCCGTATTCAAAGCTCTTGACGTCACCCAGGCGCCCGACCTCGAACATTGTGAAGGGAAGCCAAGGGAGCAAGTCATATCCTCTTCTCTCTTTGAATACTTTGGCGAAATCCGAGGTCCAGTTGTTGCCTTCAAGCTCCATACTGTCGATAAAGAGCGCGCGAATCCTTCCGGAAAGGGGACCTATCCTCTTCTCGATGGCGTCGGTCATGTGGTCTAGATAATGCCTTACGGCCACGGCGTCCATGTGGTTTAATATGGATCCCGCCGCTCCAGGAGCCCCATTGATCACGCTGGCGAAAGACTCGAACTTGACCATGGCGTAAAGTTGCCATTTTCCTTCCGGGACATCGACTCTCAGCACACCGTCCTTGATATTTTTGGACAAGTCGACGGCATCTTCCAGACCGTTCATGGGATCAGGTGCCAGACATATGGACACAAGTTCGGGGGTACGGCGAGGATTCACTATGGTCACTCCTGGATCAATCTCCTTGAAAATGTGGAACAGGGACATCTCGAGAGTCTCCCCGGCCGGAACTTCTTTCGCATAGGTGAGAAGTACCTCCGCCCGCTCGTCCCTCGGTAAGCTCTCTGAGCCGAATGGCCATCCGGAACCGATGATGAGGTCGCATGTCATCCCTATCTTGTCAGCTTCATCAAAGACAACCTTGAGCATGTCTATCCACTCATCGCTGAGCCATTTCAATGGTTTGGTGTCCAAAGTGTCGTCTCCGGCGGGGAACTCAATGGGATTGATTTCCACACCTCCTATTCCAGCCTCCTTCATGATATGGAGCTCACGGATAAGTTCCTCCGCATTGACTCGGTCTCCATTCCACCACCACCTGACGAAGGGGCGGTAGCGGGTGTCAGGTTTCTGGAACTGAGAGTAAAGCTGTCTAGAGGATAATTTAGTCTGAGCCATGGCGTCGTTTCCAATGGTCAGGAGAGTCAGTGCCGTGATAGCGAGAAATAACCTGATAGGTCTCATATTCAGTCTTTTCTTATTTGCTCGATAACTAAGGAAATCCCACCCCAGATCAGCTGGTTGAGCTCTTGGGACTCATGGGATAAGGTTGCGAAGATGATTCCGAACTCGAAAGGAAGGCCATAAACATAGGAAACCGCTCCTGCCACTATGAAATGGAAAGCGCCGAAACCTCCGGGAACAGGGACAATTGAAGATAGGGCACCGGCGAGCATCAGGAACAACGCGTCAGTCAGATTGAGGGACTGGATTGTGTTCACCGCCGAGGCGAGGCCTGCCGAGACCGTAGAGGTGTCTATCCCTTGCACAGCCCAGAGAATAGTCGCGCTCATCATCCAGTAGCATACCCAAAGCAGGATGGTGAGAAGGAAGAAATACCACGCCCTCTTCATTCTCAGGCA
>JAFROA010000426.1 GCA_017429885.1 Bacteroidales bacterium
ACAAAAGCGCCGTCCTACACCCCAAATCACGCAAGACTAATGCCTCTTCCTTAAAGCGGCGGCATCCTGCCTGGCCTTTTTCTTCTCGTAACGAGCCTTATAGCGTTCGAAGAACTTCTGTTCCCTGGCATCAGACTTCGCTTTAGCCTTCAACATTTTCTTTAGTTTGACTCGTTGTCTTTCAGCATTCTTCTCCGCTTTCCTGGCGGCCTTCTCAGCATCCTTGGCGTCAAGTGCGGCCCATTTGGCCTCTTTCTTGGCAGCCCTTGCTTGACGCAAACTGTCTTGAGCGGCTTTCTTCGCATCTCGCTGTGCCTTCTTCAAAGCCTTCTCGGCATCCAAGTCCGCTGTCAACGCACGCCTTAGCGAATCCATCTTTGCGGTCTTCAACGAATCCGCCACAAACTTCTCCCTTGCCAACGCCTTCACGGCAGCCAACGAATCGGACACCGCAGCAAGAGAATCTGATATAGCAGTCCCCAACGAATCAAGCGCCTCAGTGGGAAGAGTGGCTTTGATACTATCCTTCGGTGTGGTGGGAGTCTTCGGTGCGGTGGGTTCACCAATGGCCTCAACAGACTTTGTTTCAGCCCCTTCGGCCTGTCCTTCCTCAACCTCCTGAACCTCCTGAACTTCTTGAGCCTCTTGCGCGGCTTGAGCCTCATTAGCATTCCGCGCCGCCAATGCTTCTTCGGCTTTCCTCAACTCTTCCGCTGCCTGACGCTCCGCCTCTCTGGCCCTCTTGAGGGAATCAGCGCTGGCGAGCATCTTGTTGATGTTGGCTATATGACCCGGGAAGTATATCTCAGTCTGTGCGAATTTAGCATGCGGAACACTCTCATAACGAGCTCTTTCCGACTTTCGAGGCGTATATGCGACGATATCCTCAGGGCCTTTCGGACGCTTTTCAGGCTGCCATTCGAATCCCTTTAATATACGCTCATCTTTCTTTAGCTGAACGGCAGGATAGGCGTCACTTTTAACCTGCTCATAATAGACCAGGTCGTTGATATTCCCTTTAATGAAAGTGGCGGAGAGCATTTTCGCCTCGAATTTGTTTACCGTCGCGAAAGCTCCTTTCTCCTCGAGGAAGAATAGCCCGGAGGCCCCTCCCATTGAATCAAAACGCCTCAAAGTGCCAGTCGAATCAAAGTACGCCATCATCTCCGTGCCCCTGATCTGGTCAAAACACAGGGAATCTTCCTGAACCACGATGAAGGCATTTGACATCAGGCTCGCCTTTTCAAGAGCCCTGTTCTTCAAAACCACAGTGATACTGTCAGCGGAATACTGTCGGCGTATCTCATTCCACACGATAGGAGAACGATATAGCCTCACCAGAGAGTCAAGATCGTTGTAGACAAGCGAATCGCAGACCACCTGCATGTCTTTGCGGAACACCTTGACATTCCGCAGCCCAAGCAGGAACCCGATCTTGGTGGAGTCCGAGAGCGCCGAGTCAGTTGTGTCAACTTGGGCAGTGGCAGACGAGTCTGGAACTTGAAATATTGGCTCAGCGTAAGGACCACCCTTTGGTCTGCTTCCCTTGAAATTAGGATCATCTTCCTCCCTTTTCTTTTTCGCCTCTTCCGCCGCTGAGACAGCCGCCTCATAAGCCTTACGCCTGTATTCAGCGACAGGGTCCACAGCAAGCTCCTCCATGCGTTTCTGGGACTTGGAAACCTCATTCTCAGACACTTCACACCTGGGGACAGCCCAATAGAGAAGCTCGTCCCCTCGGACATACACCGTGTCTTTAGTGCCTTCCTGCTCGAAAACAGCGATAACTGAGGGATCCCTGAGCATCCTTATCCGCTCGAGGGAATCCACATATTGCATGTAACCAGCCACCGCCGCGACATTCCTGGTCGTGTCAAGCAACTCCACGTTGCCGAACATCTCAGCGTTGTTGAAAGCCCTCTCGTAAACCAGTGTATCGGACCAAGCCTCCTGGTTCAGTGTCAAGAGATGGACATTCTTCATGAAAGTGAACACTTCCGCGGCACGGTTGTAAGAGCCCGCATTAGCGGAGAGCATATTATCGCCCCTCCAAGCGTGCGTGCCCGTGCCGAATACCGCGATAGAAGTCTCAGTGTTAAAGTCAAGGTCATCTGTCTTGACGAACACGGAGTCGGTGTACATGTTGACATCGCGGAAAAAACGGAAAGTCTTTGTCTTCGCGTCGTACCTTCCAATATCGCTCTCGATGATCTGGCCATCCTTATCCCGGAAAGACCCTCCGTTACGGAAGATGGCGACACTATCGGCTGTGTCATAGTCCAAGTTCCTCGTCCTGAGCGTATTCCTGTCTTTATCCTGAAGCTGTACCAGACTGCCTCTGAACTCCGCGAGACTACTGCCGATATAATAATCCAGATTGTCACTCGTGAGAACAGTCCGGTTCTGGATGATCCTCACATGACCAATAGCCTTGATGACATTGGCATCGACATCCCACAAGGCAGTGTCGCAAATCAATTTTGTGGCGTTATGCTCGAAACGGGCGTTCCCGAGAGCCTTTCTGAAGCTGTGGCCGTTCACCTCCTCAAGCTGAAGCTTGTCACACCCGAGAAGGCGCACAAGACTGTCTGTCCGCTCAGAGAACTGGGCTTGGGCTACCAGCGGGAGCAGAATAAAAAGGATGGAATATGCGAGACGGCGAACAGACATCACACTTACTCACTGAACTTCGAAGTCCAGATGGAACGTCGGAACTCGCAGTCTTTGAACATAGGATCAATGACTATCCTGGTGTCTTTTATTTTCTTCTCCAGGAACTCGTCCAACGCCGCCTGCTGCTTCTCTCTCCTGACTTCTCCCTGAAGCTGCGAGAAATCAGACTCGAAAGACGCTGTGTGAGCGGGAATAATCTTATCCACACGGATAATCTTGTAGTTAGTCTTACCGACCACGAAATCCTTGACCTGGTCCGGTCGTCCATCATTGTCAGTGGACTGAACCGGTTCAGAGATCTCGCCTTCTTTCAAGTCTTTGATGGCTTTATAATCCTCCGGCTTGAGCTGGTCGATCTCGAAATATGCGGAACCGGTGTTGGGATCCGACATCTGCCCACCGTTAGTCTTGGTGGGAGCGTCCTGCGAATAGAAGCTGGCAGCCATCTGGAACGTGACCGCTCCGTTGAGAATCTCTGTCCTCAAGCTGTCCAATGTCTTGAAAGCCTTCTCCTTATCAGCCGTTGTGTACTGGGGCTTCATCAAGATATGGCGGCAATTGAACATATCTCCGTTTTTCTCCAGAACCTCAATGATGTGAAATCCATCAGGAGTCTCGACTATCTGGGAGATGACGCCTGGCTTCAAGGCCATCGCAGCATCAGAGAAGACAGGCCAATATATTGATTTGGAGGCCATTCCGAGTTCTCCTCCTCTACGGGCGCTACCCGGATCCTCGGAATACATACGGGCAAGGGTGGAGAACTTCTCTCCGTTGATAATTCTCTCCCGCAACTCCAGAAGTTTCTCACGCACAGCGAGATTCGCCGCCTCGCGGTCCGGATAGAGACAAATCTGGCTAAGCTGGTACTTGATCGGGACTATGGGGAGGTTCTTTGTGTCAACCGTATCCATGTATTCCTTCACATCGTAGGGAGTCATATCAGGAACGGATTTCATGATCTCCATTTGCTCCTGCTGGGTGAGGCTAAGATCCTCATACTGTTTGCGCCAGTCTTGGCGGAGGCGGTACAGCGGCTTTCCGAAATATTGCTCTAGTTGCTCCTGGCCACCCATATAAGTGAGGAGCTGATCCACTCTCTGGGACAACATACCCTCAACATTGTCCTGGTTGACAGTGAGAGAGTCCACCCTGGCCTGCATGAGCAGGAGTTTGGACTCGAGCATAGTCTCTAGGACCTCGCAACGGACATTCCTATCCGACATCAGCCCCTGCGCTCTTCTCTCCTTCACAGAACCTTCAATGTCCGAGATAAGGATCAACTCATTGCCGACAACCGCGACCGATTTGTCTATGTATTTGTACTTCTGAGCGAAGCCTGCCGAGCATGTGGCGAGGACCGCCAATAAAGTGACTATTGTTTTCTTTATCATTTCGTAGAGTAGATTTCAAATTTCTCCTTGGCCTTGGCGTCTTCTATCAAGTCTTGTTCCAAAGTCGTCAGCAGCTTGTGCTTTCTCCCGCTTATGATTATATCCTTGATTCTTTCCTCACAATACTCCTCTGGAGGCACATCACCGGCTTTCACCATGTCAGCGATGAAGGCCACATGAAGGAACCCGTCCCCGTCCTTGATCTCAATGAACTTGCCATTCTTTTTCGACAGCATCTCGATGTAATCCACACCGAAATCCCCCGCCAAAGTGGCCGCGTCAATCCATGTGTCTGAGCAATCGACATAACGCTGGGCGGAGTTGAAAGCCAAGCTATCCGCCGCGGTCACGTCCCCGACCTTGTCAGAAGACATCAGCTTCTTGATCTTTTGCAAGTTAGGGGAATCCTCGGAGATCTTCATGAACCTCGCCTTGAGGATAGGTCTCTCCAGTTTGAAATTATCCTTATGGGCTTCGTAATATTCATTAACCTCCTTCGCCGAGACAGTCGTGTCAAGCCTCTCGGAGATGAACCTCTGCTCGAAACGATACCTCAATAGGGACTGCCTGTAGTCCTCCAGCTCTTTTGAGACGTCTTTCTCTTCCTTGCTGAGCTTTTGCTCGGCGATGTCCTGAAAAGCCTTGCCGGTAGCCCAGGAGTTAATGTAAAGATTGGCCAGGCCGGCGCTGTCCTCAGGGCTGATCCCGTTGGGTATGACTTTCTCCAACTCGGAGAGGTACAACTTATGCTCCCCGAGCTTCGCCACCACCTCCCCGTCGTGAATAAACGACTGGAATGCCTTGCAGGAAGGTAATAGCGCCAATAAAGCGACTATGGCGAACGCCGGGATTCTCCGGGACATGACAATTCTCTTATCTGGAATAATTAGGAGCTTCCTTGGTGATGGTCACGTCATGGGGGTGACTCTCAAGGAAACCGGCATTGGTGATGCGGACGAACTTAGCGTTACGAAGCTGCTCGATATTGTGAGCTCCGCAATAACCCATTCCAGCGCGGAGACCGCCCACGAGCTGGTAGACAACCTCAGAGACTGTGCCTTTGTAAGGCACCTGGGCGACGATTCCCTCCGGCACAAGTTTCTTTATGTCGGCCTCCATATCCTGGAAATACCTGTCCTTGGAACCCTGCTCCATAGCCTCAAGGGAACCCATTCCCCTATAGGACTTGAAGCGGCGACCGCTCATGATGATGGTCTCACCCGGCGACTCCTCGGTACCTGCCAGCAGTGATCCGGCCATAATGGTGCCGGCGCCGGCCGCAAGAGCCTTGACAATATCTCCAGAATACCTGATACCTCCGTCAGCGATCACGGGGATGCCTGTGCCTTTAAGCGCCTCACAGGCCTCCATAACCGCCGTGAGCTGAGGCACGCCGATACCGGCGATGATTCTCGTCGTGCAGATGGATCCGGGGCCGATTCCAACCTTGACGGCTTTAACTCCCGCATCGGCCAAAGCCTTGGCACCCTCTGCGGTAGCGACATTTCCAGCGACAATCTGTGCCTCAGGGAAAGCGTCGCATGCCCTCTTGACCATTTGGATAACTCCCTCGGAATGTCCATGGGCGGTGTCGAGGACGACAGCGTCAGCACCGGCATCAAGAAGCAGCCCTATTCTCTCAACTGTATCCGACTTGATTCCCGCCGCAGCTGCGACCATCAGACGGCCCTTGCTGTCCTTGGAAGCGATGGGGTTATCCTTGATCTTCATGAGGTCCTTATAGGTGATAAGCCCCACAAGCTTGCCGTCATTATCAATGACAGGAAGCTTCTCGACTTTGCTCTTCTGGAGAATCTTAGTGGCGTCAGCCAGATTGATGCCCTTAGGAGCGGTGACGATGTTCTCGCTGGTCATCACCTGATTGATAGGCTGGGCCATATCCTCCTGGAACCTCAAGTCCCTGTTGGTCACGATCCCGATGAGGTAGCCGTTGCCATCCACCACGGGGATACCACCGATATGGTGCTTGCTCATCATGGCGAGAGCCTCTCCGACGGTAGCTTCCGGACGAATGGTGACAGGATCGTAGATCATCCCGTTCTCAGCCCTCTTGACATGGCGAACCTGCTCGCACTGACGCTCGATTGACATGTTCTTGTGGATGACTCCAATACCTCCGGCCCTTGCCATCGCTATAGCGAGGGCGGACTCGGTGACAGTGTCCATCGCGGCGGACACGATCGGGGTGTGAAGCCTTATGTCCGTAGTGAAGTTTGACGTCACATCGACGTCACGGGGTAGTACATCGGAGTGAGCCGGAACCAGCAACACGTCATCGAAGGTGAGGCCTTCGGAAATCTCTCTGTTTACGAACTTCGCCATTGTGATGAGTTTAATTAGGCAAAGTTACGAATAATTAACAAAAGTACCAACACCGCCGCCAGCCGCCATAATCACCTTGACATTCTGAGAGAGGCGAAGGAACTAGTTGACTACCTCCATCTTATAAAGAATCGAACCGTCGAAAGTATATAACTTTATTCCATTCTTGAAAACATATGATTTCGCCTTCTGAGAGCCGGACTCGGCGGCGAAATAAGTCTCTCCGTTTTCCGAGAACTTGAGTTTGCTCTTCGCTAGCAGCCCGCCTGTGTCGGTTATGTCATAAAAGACCTTATCGTTCTTGTAGACAACTATTTCCTTCTGGCCTTCCTTTGTGGTGACGATGTACATGTCGTTCCCCTGGAAGGAAATGAATTGATCTTTGTTACTGTCAGGCTCGTCGTCGACGACCCTCACGAACTCGCCGTTTTTGTAAAGGTTCAGGCCTTTTCCTTCTGTCAGAACCCACACGTTACCTTCAGGGTCGAGGGCAACATCCCTGCTGTGTTCTTCTAAGCCACCATCAAACAGAGTCTGCTCAGAGATCTTGAAATCCTTAGTGACAGTCCAAAGTCTTGCCACATACCTGCTGAAAGCGTCCCAACTGTAACCTACCACATAGGCGGTCCCGTCTGAGGCCACTGTCATTGCCAC
>JAFROA010000427.1 GCA_017429885.1 Bacteroidales bacterium
AGAAATTTCCTGGAGTGACTGTCGCGGTTGACCGCCACAGGGTAAAGGGTTGTGACATACTCTGTCACCCGGAGAAGTTGAAGACCGAGAAAAGGGCGCGTGGATGCGCCGACGCCGAGATAGCCCCTGCTGACCTGATAGTGCTGGATGACGCCTTCCAATACAGGTCACTCAGGGCATATCTCAACATCATTCTCGTAGATTACAACAGGCCTGTCCATAAAGACCACCTGCTGCCCTTCGGAAGGCTCCGGGACCTGCCCGAGAGACTCTCGGAAGCAGATTTCATCATAGTCTCCAAGTGTCCAGCCTACATGGAGGACGTACAAAAAGTCCAATGGGCACAGGCTTTTGGTCTCGCGGATTATGACCCACAGACCTGCAAAGGGACGGATAAGAATGGCAAGGAGAAGATTCTCCTGTTCACGACGATTTGGTACAGCTCTCTCAAACCAGTATTTGAAGAGGCGGATCCAAGATACGCTTATTCCCAGAAGCTTATCCTGTTCTCAGGGATAGCTAAAGACACTCCCCTCAGGATGTACCTTAGCGACGAGCACAAGATAGTCAGGCGCTTCCGTTTCGAGGATCACCACAAATACACCAAAGCGGACATCCGCAAAATCATGAGGGCGGTCAAGGAGCATCCCACAGCGGTGGTTGCCACCACGGAAAAAGACTGCCAGAGGATTCTGGATCTTAAGGACATACCTGACGACTTGAAAGTCAGGATGTTCCAAGTTCCCATCGAGGTCGGATTCCTTTCTGAGCATGAGAAAGCGGTCTTCGAGAATGCCCTTCTGGGTGCGCTTAGGGCGTTTCACTCTGATTACTAGATCCTTCGCTACACTCAGGATGACAATTTCCCTCAGGATGTCTTAACTCTGACTGCGGGAATAAAAAAAAAGGAGATGGCTTTTCGGCCATCTCCTTTTTATTGGGTAGCAATTACCTACTCGTTAGGAATGAAAACATCATATTGTGACATGCCAAGGCTTCCCGCGGATACATAGTACTGAATGCAGAGGAAGCAATATCCATCAGCATACATTCCACTCTCATAACCATAGTCTGTAACATATGCGTCATCACCTTGCCAGTAGCCGACATCACGTACGCTGACAGTTCCATAGGAACTATAAGTGAAAGTCGTCGTCTGGGCGGGGATGCGGAAGAATGTGTATTTCTCACCATCATCATCCACGCCGGTCTTGTCCATAAGGTTGATTGTGATCTTAGAACCAGGACCAAAGGCACCCTTGATTCTGAACATATTGGGGTTTGTCTCGTGACGCTGAAGAACAGCGGGGAAAGATGAAGCCCCAAGGGCATTCTGGATGTTGGCACGTCCAATAACATAAGTGCCTTCGATGCTGGAATTGGGATCCCATGGGATGCCGCTGAACTTCACGCTGCGCATCGTGGTGTTAGATCCATCTGATGCGGCGGCAGTGATCGCATAATCTCCGGCCATTCCGGTAACTACAGTCTCAGCTACTCCATTGGAGAAGCTGATGGCTGTACCTTGAGAGAGAACCTTCTCAGCATAAGCGCTTTCGCCCTGAGAGGCTATGAACGCATCCTTGTCAGCGACCTTCTCCACGAGATACGTAGCCTTAGTGACCTTATCGTTGCTAACGAAGCGCACGCGCTGGTCAGTGTCGGAATCATACTCGCTGGAAGGAGCGTATTTATATACGACCACAGCAGGCAGCTTGTCATTACCCGGCTCAGAGCCAAGGTTCTCCTGGCAAGACGTAAACGATAAGCCAAGAAGTGCCGCAGCCAAAATGTAAGTTACTTTTTTCATTTTGCGATTCGTTAAGGTTTATTACCAGGTGTACTCGGGCGAGTCGGCGGACGGAGCCACAGGCTCGGGGTTGTTGGTGCAGGAGAAGTTGTAGTTGGTCTCGGTCTGCACGATGCAGAGGTTCATCCAGTCAGGAGTCTTTTCCACGTTATAACGATAGGTCTCGACATGGTTGGTGCCTGGATAGCTGCGGATAACACCTTTCTGGAGACGCTTGATGTCCTTGGTGGCCATACCCTCGCCCCAGAACTCAATCCTTCTCTGCCACCATACCTCGTTGATGAAGGTACCGCTGGCGGTGTTGTAGTAGGCGTCAGTGTGAGTACCGTACTCATAGTCGGCGTCACGAGTCTTGGCGAAACTGGTCAGGAGAGCGACACCTTCGGCCTCGTTCATCCTTCCTGCAGCCTCAGCCTCGATGAGCACCATTTCCTCGACCCTCATGAGCGGAACAGCCATAGTGAAACCAATGTACTGATTGTCGCGTCCGGCCTCTCCGCCGGCAGGGCGGAACTTGAAGTTGACTCCACCGACCGGGTACTCGTTGTTAATAGCGCTGCTAAGAATCCAGTCCGGATGGGCTGTGTAGGCCTCCAAAGCGGCGAGAGCATCCTCTTCACTCATTTCGTCGATGGCAAAGTCGGCATAGCACTTTTTACGCCAATCTGTCGCAGGGACAGTCTCATAGAGGTGGCGGTCGATCAGGATCGGACGCCCGTAGTTCGCGGCGTAACCGCAACCAGAGGTGTTAGGATTGATCTCCATGCACATCCATGAACCCCAGCTGGAGTCAGCGTCGTTGTTCTGGATACAAGGGTTGTCTGACTTGAAAGTCAAGGCGAGCATCCAGGAGGCGTTCGGGGTGTTGAATCCGGTCTCCCGGCTGGTGTAGGCCGCCTCGTCCATAATGTTATAACCGGCCTGGGCCCTCTTGGCGTAGTCGCGGGCCTTAGCCCAGTCTCCCATGAGAAGATAAGCGCGGGCCTTCATGCCGTAGACGCAGCTCACGTCGGGAAGGTACTTGTCAGCCCTCTTGTAATTGGCCAGATAGGTCTCAGCCTTATCCAAGTCATTGATAATCATTGCGTACATCTCCTCGTTGGTAGCCCTAGGGTTGTCAGCGAGCTCCTTCGGGGCCTTGGTCTCATCAACGATCGGAACGGTCTCGGCGGAAGGATCAAGGTAGCAAGGCTTGGTAGCGAACATCTGGGCGAGATCCATGTAAAGATATGCCCTGTAGAACCTGGCGAGACCAGCGCCGACAATCTTATCAGCCTCGGGCTCCTCGCCAGCGAGAGAGATGACGTCATTGCAGGCCTTGATATGGGCGTAGTAGATGGTCCACGCGAACTGGCTATTGGCCCATGTGGGTCCAAGATGGTCGATGCAGTACCAGCTGTCGAACCAGCCGTTGGTCATTTTGGGCTGGACAAGATCCTGACCCATAGAATCCCAGCGGATGAAGAATGAAGGGATACCGAAGTCGTAGGCGTTTGTGCCACCACCATAAGTGGGATAACCGCAAAGACGGGCGGTTATAGCGTCAACAAATCCGTCGAAGGCACCAGGAGCCGCAGACACCTGCGAAGCTGTAGCGGATCCTCCCTGAGGGAAGGTCTCCTTGATACAACCTGTCGCGAAAACCGAAAGGCTCAGGATGATGAGAGATATTTTAACTATATTTTTCATATTCGTATCCTCCTATGATTAGAAAGTAACCTGAACTCCACCGGAGATGCTACGCACAGGGGAGTAGACATTGGTGGAAGAAGTACCTGAGAGGGAGGCCCTGGGGTCGAAGCCCTTACGGGCGGAGATGTAACCAAGGTTCTCACCGACGGCGTAAACGCGGATGCGGCTTATAAGCTTGCCCATGCCCATTTTGGAGACAGGCAGGTTGTAACCGACAGAGAACGACTGGAAGTTGATGTAGCTGGCGTTGACAAGGAACCTGCTTGAACCAGCGGCGGCGTAGGAGTCACCAAACTGCCAACGAGGAATATCACTCGATGTGTTGTTAGGTGTCCAGGCCTTGAAGATGTCCTTGTGATAGTTGTAACCAGCGTCAGAAGAACTCGTGGCCGGGGTCATGAGCTTGGAATAGACGTTGTCTGCGATCCTTCCGCCAATCTGGTAGTCAAACGAAGCGCTGACATCGAAATTACCGACTCGCAGGCTGGTGTTGAATCCTCCGAAGAACTTAGGGAGCAGAGTACCCTGAGCATACCTGGTGGCATCAGCTGTGGTGGTGGTTGTACCGGAATGCTTCACTCCGGGACGGTTGGAGACATTGTCAGTCACCTTACCGCCGGCGGGGCTCAAGTCCTCATCGTACCAGTAGAGAGCCTGACCGTCGTCTCCGACACCAGCGTACTCATAGTTCATGTAGTTACGCATCACGCCGCCAGGGGTCCACCAGTAGCCACTCTCATAGTAGCCACCGTTATCACCCATCTTGGACTCCGGGAGTTTGAGGATCCACGCATGGTTAGTGGCGATGTTTCCACCGATGTTCCACTCGACAGTCCTCGTACGGACGGGAGTGAAGTTGACGGAAAGCTCGAGACCGCGGTTGGCGATGTCTCCGATGTTACCATAATAACCACGTGTACCCGCTGACTCAGGGATGGATATCCAGAAGAGAAGGTCGGAAGTTTTCTTGTAGTAGGCATCAAGACCTCCGGAGACCCTGCCCTTCCAGAAGCTGAACTCAACTCCGAGGTTGGCGTTTGTCGTGGTCTCCCAAGTGATCTCGTCATTACCAAGCCTGGAGAATGACGGGGCCATGGAAGTGTCGGATGATTTGGTGAGGCTATACATGTCGGTGTAGGCATAGGAAGTAATGGAGTCATTACCCTGCTGTCCGATGGAAGCCTTGAGTTTGAGCTGGTCGATCCAGCTTGAACCAGACATCCAGGGCTCCTTGGAAATGATCCAAGCGCCACCCACGGACCAGAAGTCTCCCCAGCGGTGAGCCACGGCAAATGTCGAGGAAGCGTCACGGCGGTAGGATGCGGAGAGATAGTACTTCTTGTCGAAGTCGTACTGTGCACTAAGGAAGTAACCTTCCACGTTATAGTCCGAAGCGCTCGAGGATGTACCAGAATAGAGAATATTCGCGAAAGCGTTGACCTCAAGGACGTCAGGGGAGAAACCACCCTGAGCGGTGATGCCCATGCTGTTGCCGTGGGTCCTGTAGTACTCGTGTCCGAGCATCACATTGACGTTGTGGTTGCCAAAGCTGTTGGCGTATGTAAGGGTCTGGAGCTGGTTGAAGCGGAGGTTGTTGGACATGCTCTTCACGAGCTCACCGTTGACACCGACCTTAGGACCGTAGAACGGGTTCTGATAGTTGGTGCTGAGGGTGTTTCCCCAGTTAACTGTTGACTGGACGACCGCCTTGAGGTGGTCGGTGATGTCGAAGTCCGCGTTGAAAGTACCGGTAAGGTTACGGCCGTTATTGAAGACCTGATTGTAGCGGTTGGATCCGAAGGGGTTACCTGTCTGCATGAAGCCTCGACCGATACCGTAGTTCGTGGCGGCCACACCGTAGTCGTACTGCTCGCGGCCAAAATCGTCTGTGCGGATCACAGGGTTGCCGGAGGCGTCGAGGACGCGCACGTAAACCGGATAGATAGGGGCGATGTAGGTCGTGTAGTACATCAGGTTCGTGGAACTCCAATCCGTGTTCATGTTTGGATTGGACGTTGTCTCTGACTGTGTGAAACCTACATTGGCACCGACCTTCATCCACTTCTTAACCTGGTAGTCAGCCCTGATACGAGCGCTGATACGCTGATAGCCAGAGTACTCGATGATACCGTCCTCATTGAGGTAGCCGATAGATGAGTAATAGCTTCCACGGTCGTTGCCGCCGCTCACGCTGACGTTATATTCTTGACGAAGCGCGTTCTTATAAGCAAGATCGCGCCAGTTGTCAGGCTGCAGATAATAGGTCTCGTTGGGGTTGTTGGCATTGAACTTCCCAGAGCGGCCAAGAGTCGCGTTGGGGTTGAGCTTGCCGTCCATACCGATGAGTTTCTGGCCCTCGGGAACTGTGTAAACGTTGTATCCAAGATGTGAGATAGTCTGGGAATTGGCGTTCGCATTAGCGACTTCAGCAGTGTTTCCAAGACCATAATAATAATAATTGTACATCTGGAGATAGTAGGCCTCGTAGAACTGAGCGGGGTCGGTGATCACGTCATGATCCTGGACTCCTCTGGCGTTGAAACCCACCTTCATGTCCACATTGACGATGGCGTCGCGGCTCTTGCTGCGCTTGGTAGTGACGAGAATTACACCAGCGGCACCACGAGCACCGTACAGAGCGGCGGAGGCAGCGTCCTTAAGGACGGTCACGGACTCGATGTCACTCTGAGGAATGTTGGTAAGGCTGGCCGGGAAAGGCGCACCGTCAACAATCACCAGAGGATCTGTTGAAGCCTGCACAGAGGCGAGACCACGGATATTGATCGATCCGGCACCGGCACCAGGAGCACCAGAGGCGCCCTTCATCTGCAGACCCGGGACAGAACCGACAAGGGCGTTGGCCACGTTAGCTGTCGAACGCTTCTGCAAATCCTCGGACTTGACGACCGCAGCGGATCCGGTGAAGGCCTCTTTCGTGGTTGTTCCGAAAGCGACAACGATGGTCTCATTCAGGAGATTCACATCCTCCTCGAGAATCACGTTGATCACCTTACGTCCTCCGACAGCGATCAGCTGCTCCGTGAATCCAATGAAGGAGAAGGTCAGCGTCGCGTTGGAAGG
>JAFROA010000428.1 GCA_017429885.1 Bacteroidales bacterium
ATCATTTTGTTATTCATTCTATTAGCTCCTGTTATAATCTTTGTTCTGCTGGCTTGGTGGATTATAGCCTGGATTCTGGGGCTGATATTTCCCGGGAAAGAGTTTTTCCCAATCAAAAAGATATATCATTCTGTTTCTCCTTGGTTTAAGAGGACCTTTGGAATCAGTCTTGAAGATGCCGCAATAGCCTCAATCCTTGTCGTTGCTATAGGAGCTATCCTGGATGGCGTGTCAAATCTATTCTCAAAGAGAGATTAATACTGAATGTTTGAATATCATATGGCTAAGAACTCCGCAAATGATCCTGATCTCAATTGGCTGGAGGATTTGTTAAGGAATTCAACGGATGAATCTTCCGCAGACCTTTTTGATGACGACCTTCCGGAGCAGGGGACTCCACTCCGGAGGGTGATGGAATCGAATGGCATTCTCACTTCAGATCAGCGGGCCAGGTACGAGACTTATGATCCTGCTAATCTTGGTTGCAGTCCAGATAATCCTATTATTATCGAGGAGACGGACGGATATGTTCATCTTGAATATGAACTCCTGGAATTCATTCTTCGTCCCGTTCCGTACAGGTTTGTGGATTACAAGGTGGAGAAGCAGAGCCTTGTACAAAAAGGTGACCGTCATCTGGATTCATTGAAGGTTCGGATTTATTCCCATCCGATCATGCGTCAGGACGCTGACGGCAAGTTCGTCATTCCCGAGCCGGAATTTCTTGGCACTGAGGAATATTGGTTCGACATCACCGCCGGTTTCGATGCGATGGCTATCTGAGACTCCATTTCGGGCAAGGTCGAATTAAAGGGGCTGGACCGTGCCGGGGGAAATGGCATTGCAGGGCAGTCAGGGGCCTTTTCAGCGGGCAAGGTCCCTGCTATGAAATTCGACCTTGCCGGGCCACTTAACCACCTTAAGGAAAAAATCCGTATCTTTAAACGATTTTTTCTGACCTGATGGGTAAAAAGTTATTAATTAGCAAGGAGGGCCTGCGTCAAGCTTTGGGGCTGAAAGGCCTGGTGGGGAAGTGTGTGGCCGGAGCCCTGTATGGGATCCTGGGTATCGGAAAGCTTAACAAAGTGTACCCTTATGTGGCTGATCTCCAGGGCCATGAATTCTCCGAGGAAGTCTTGAGGAGGTTCGGTATCTCATATGAGGTTCCGGAGGATCAGTTGGGTAATATCCCTTCAGAAGGCGGTTTCCTGACAGTCTCGAACCATCCGTTCGGCGGAGCGGACGGACTGATTCTCAACGCTATAATAGGTCCACGCAGAAAGGATTTCAAGATTCTGACCACCTTCCTCCTGGCGAAGGTCGCCAATCTGACGAAATGGTTCATTCCTGTGGATAATTTCTCGACAGGAGGGGCGAAAAGCATCACCGGGATACGAACGGCTCTCAGCCATATCTCTTCAGGAGGTGCCCTTGGGCTGTTTCCTACAGGTGAAGTGTCAACCTACCAAAAGAAGGGAAGGAGGACCGCTGTCAGCGGAAAGCGAGTGATTGAAGACAAACCATGGCCGGAGAACATCACAAAGCTGATAAAAAACTCCGGGCTGCCTGTCATTCCTATATTCTTTGACGGAACCAACACCAAGTTGTTCCATATCCTTGGTAAGATTCATCCGAGGCTAAGGACTGTCAGGCTGGTCCATGAGTTGACCTGTAAGAACGGAACCCTCGTCAAGGTGCGCATAGGCAAGCCGATACCTGCGTCCGAGATTGCTGAAATGGACATCCCGTCTCTAGGGGAATATCTCCGCAACCGGACTTATGCCCTTGAGGCCCAATGCGTTTCTTCTGATAGTAACAATACGGTGCAGGAGATGTCTCCTATTGCCGAGCCTGTCGATCCTGAATTAGTTCGGGCTCAGATGTCCAAACTTGAGGATAAATGTCTATTCCAGGCGGGGGAATACAAAGGGTTCCTCCTCGACGCCACGGACGCTCCTGATGCCATGCGGGAGCTTTACCGTCTTCGCGAAGAAACATTCCGGGCGGTTGGGGAAGGGACCGGAAAACCGCTTGACACAGATTCTTTTGACGGGCATTACAAGCATCTGATCTTGTGGAGTGTTCCTAATGGAGAAATCGTTGGGGCCTACCGTGTAGGGTACGGCTCGAAGATCATCCCAAATAAGGGGAAGGAGGGTCTGTACACGGCGAGTTTGTTGAGATTCGGTCCGGGTTCGGACAAGGTTCTTGCTCATGGCATGGAACTGGGCAGGTCCTTTGTGGCACTTAAGTACCAACGAGAGGTGCTTCCTTTGAAATTAATGCTTTCCGGTCTTGCCGTAGCGATGGCGACAGATCCCGAGTCTTCCTACTGCGTCGGGACCGTGAGCATCAGCGATGCCCTTCCGGACTTTTACAAGAGCTTGGCTATCTATTTCTTAGAGAGAGATTTCCGTCTGCCTGACGCGGATAATTTCGCAACGGCGCCGAATCCTTTCCAACCGGATTTCCTGCGAGTCAATCCTGAAGACCTTCTGGCGAGAATCCCTAAGGGTGATATCGACGCCTTCGATAAACTTCTTGGAACCATTTCTGACGGAAAATACCGGCTTCCGGTGCTGCTCAGGAAATATTTCAGTTGCGGAGCAAAAGTGGCCTGCTTCAATGTTGACCCCTCATTCAATAACAGTCTGGATGGGATGATTGTCTTGGATAAGAGTGATTTCCCGGTGCCCATGATGCGTTCCCTCACCCGTCCTTTCCAGAAAGAAACGGCTGAAATGGTGTTCCTCCATTTCTACGGAACTCCTAATCCAGAATAGGCATGGACAGTCCTGTATGGGTATATCTGTTGGGACTGGCCGGAATGGGCATTTATGGCCTCCGGATCCTGATCCAGTGGTACATGTCGGAGAAATCCAAGCGAGTGGAATCTCCGGGAATATACTGGGTCCTCAGCAGCGTGGGAGCTGTTGTGCTGTACCTCTACGGTTGGCTTAGGAAGGATTTCTCAATCATATTCGGGGAAAGTGTGGGCTATTACATCTACATGTGGAACATCAGCATCCTCGGCCTTTACAAGAAGGTGCCCCGTTTCGTGATAGTTCTCCAGGCTGTCTTTCCGTTGGTTATTTTGGCATTGATAGTCAGGGATTTACCTACTTTCACCGAGACATTCATCCATAATGAGTATGTGCCGATGAAGCTACTCCTTTTCGGGGTTGCCGGCCAGGCCGTATACGAGCTCCGCTCTGTCTACCAGCTTGTCTACAGTTACCGTCGCAAGGCGTCCATACTTCCCACCGGACATTGGGTGATGGCTGTAATCGGGTCGGTCATGATAATCATCTACGGTCTGATCCGCCACGACTGGGTTCTTGCGATTGGTCAGTTCTCTATAGTGTTCTCTTTCCGCAACCTGATGCTCTCAATCGCTTCGTCTAACAGAATGAAAAAGGCTACTAAATTGTTGATGGTGAGGCCTGTTTGTTTTGGCTTCAATGAGCAGACAGCATCCAACAATGTCTTCCAGCACCGTTCTACGCAAGAGAATGTCCAGAAATACGCCCTCGAAGAATTTGACGGAATGGTCAGTATTCTAAAAGAGCACAACATTCCTGTGGTGGTTGTGGAGGACACACCGGAGCCTCAGACTCCTGACTCGATATTCCCGAACAATTGGTTCTCTACCCACGCCGACGGAACTCTTGTCCTTTATCCGATGTTCGCTCCAAATCGTCGCTTGGAGCGTGATCCAGCCACAATCAGGACGATTATGGGGGCCGCTGGAACGAAGAGGATCCTTGATCTTTCGGATTGGGAAGACAAGGGTAAGTTCCTCGAGAGTACTGGAAGCATGGTTCTTGACCGGAAGGGGAGGGTCGCCTATGCTTGCCGTTCTCCCCGCACTTCTGAGGTGGTTTTGGATGATTTCTGCCGCAAGTTGGGTTACAACGCGATTCTCTTTGACGCTGTGGATCGTGGAGGGAATCCTATCTACCACACCAACGTGGTGATGTCGATTGGCGAGAAATTCGCCATCCTATGCGAAGATGTGATAATATCTCCGCCCGAGTTGAAGGTCATAGAATCCAACATATCAGCTTCCGGCAGGAAAATAGTCCGGATCACTGCCGGGCAGATGCGCCATTATGCCGCTAATGTCTTGGAAGTCAGGAATATCTTTGAGGAAACCTTTATTGTGATGTCTCAGACCGCAAAAGACAGCCTGACTCCTGAACAGCTGGAGACCTTGGGCGGTTTCGGGCAAATCTTGACTGTCCAAATCCCTCATATTGAGGAAGTTGGTGGAGGATCTGCCAGATGTATGATGGCAGAGATTATTTGCTGTTGATGTGCAGCACCAAGTATTCAGAGCGGGTGCCGATGCGGATCTTGGCACCCCATATCCCAAGTCCTGAGCTAATGTAGTAATGGGTGTCGCCTTTCTGGAGGTGCCCCCAAGATTTCTCGTACATCGCGTCCGTGATCCATGAAATTGGCCAAACCTGTCCTCTGTGAGTGTGGCCGCTGAATTGGAAGTCAATTCCGGCTTCCTCGGCTTCCGACAGGTTGTACGGCTGGTGGTCCAGCAGGATCGTGAAGAGATCCTTCGCTTCGCTCAGGATGCCAGGGGGCGGTAGAATCTCATGTATGGCGGCCCGGCAGGGGTAGGAACGGTCGTTGCGGCCGACGATCCGGATGCCGAGAGTGTCTATGTAACTGTCTTTCAGCAAACTTATTCCGGCATCCTTGAAGAACTTCTCGGAGCCCTCGACATTGCTATAATACTCATGATTCCCGAGGACAGTGAAAACCGGAGCTGAAAGTCTCTTGAACTCTGATGCGTAATCTTCTGCTAGAACAGGCCTCAAGCTTCTGTCGACTATATCCCCGCCTATTAATATCAGATCGGGGTTCTCTGCGTTAAACAGATTCACCCAGCGTCCCAATTCCGTCTTGCGGTTGTGGTAGCCGAGATGCAGGTCACTGGCGAGGACCACCGTCAGAGGTTTCTCCAAAGGCTTTGATGTCTCGAGTGTTAACTCCTCGCGGTGCTTGTTGTGATAGTGTGAACCTCCAGCGCACAATAGCAGGGTGACAGCTCCGGCGATTACTCCGAGCACCGCCCACGATTCTTTCAGAAAACCTTTGGGAAGAAGATGGCAAAGAGACAGGATGTCCAGGATAATGAAGGCCAAGGCCAGATACAAAAACGCTATCAACCAAGTGTTTCCGATCTGATAAAGAGGAATCGCCGCCCTGTAAGGGACCTTCTCCAAAAAGGCGAATCCGAAGAAGAAACTTGCCATCCAAGCCAGGAACAGACCCACGATGGTGAGCCGTAAGAACCATCCTGACGGGACCAGCCTCCAGATGTGCCAGGCGACATAGAATGTGGCGGCGCACACCACCCCCATGAAGGCGAGGAAGAAGGCTTTCATCTACTTGTTCTCTTCTTCGAGGGTGAAAGCGGAAGAACCGTCAAAGCAGTGGAGGCACAGATCTTCCTTAGGAAGGCCGATGCTCTTGACAAGGGTCTCTATGGTGCTGAATTTAAGGGAGTCGAGGTTGAGTTGACGGGCGATCTCATCCACCATGCGCTTGAACTCCGGCGAGTCCGCATCAGTATATTTCTCGACATTCTTATCCATGTCGCCCTCAAACTGTTTGATGATACGCCTCGTGATGAGCTCCAACTCGGTTTTGCTCGTGGAGAAGTTGAGGAAGGGGCAGCCGAACACAAGGGGAGGACAGGCTATGCGCATGTGGACTTCCTTGGCTCCGCTTTCATGAAGCTGCTTGGTGTTGTCTCGCAACTGCGTGCCACGGACGATGCTGTCGTCGCAGAACAGGACTCTCTTGTCCCGGAGCATATCAGCGTTGTGGATAAGTTTCATCTTAGCCACAAGATCTCTCATGCTCTGGTATGATGGCATGAAGGAGCGTGACCAGGTCGGGGTGTATTTGGCTATGGTCCTCATGTAAGGAACACCGTGGCCCGCAGCGTAACCGACTGCCATTCCGATGCCGCTGTCTGGCACTCCGCAAGCGCAATCCACCTCAATGTCGTCCTTGGAGCCCATCTCTTTTCCGCAAAGGAAGCGTGCCTCCTCGACGTTTCGTCCGTCGTAGCAAGAGGTGGGGAATCCGTAATATATCCAAAGGAAGGAGCAGACTTGTTTGCGAGGGTTCGGTGCCCGGAGTTGTTCTATCCCATCCGCCTTTAAGCGGACAATCTCTCCAGGACCGATGTATCCGGTAGTGTCGAACCCGAGGTTGGCGAAAGCGGTGCTTTCGGAGCTCACGGCCATAGCCCCATCCTTTGAGCCAATGGCGACCGGGGTGCGTCCCCAGGCATCTCTGGCGGCTATGATTCCATCTTCGGTCAGAATCAGCAAAGAGCAGGAGCCTTTAACCTCCCTGAATACGTTCTCAATGCCTTCCACGAAGGTCTTGCCTCTCACGATCAAGAGACTGATGAGTTCTGTGATGTTGATCTTTCCGCTGCTGAACTCGGTGAGGTACATCCCCTCGTCCAGAAATTTTCGCGAGAGCGCCTCCGCGTTGTTGACCCTTGCCACAGTGACGAGGGCGAACCGTCCGAGGTGGGAATTGACCAGCATCGGTTGGGCGTCTGTGTCGCTGATGATGCCGATGCCGGAGTTGCCGGTGAATTTTCCGAGCTCGTCCTCGAACCTGCTGCGGAAATATCCATTCTCAAGGCTGTGAATACCTCTCATGAATCCCCGCTCGGGGTCGTAAGTCGCGAGACCGCCTCGGCGGGTCCCCAGATGGCTGTTGTAATCTGTGCCGTAGAAAAGGTCGGTGGCACATTCCCGTTTTGAAATAGTTCCGAAGAAACCTCCCATTGAAATATATTTGTTAAATCCGTCCTTCGAAAGGAAAGGCGAATTTAATAATTTCCATGGAAATATCAATGAAATTCTTAATGGAAGAGACGGCGGATGTCGTTGCCGAAAGCGAGCACCATCAGCAGCATCAGGAGGATCATTCCGATAATCTGTGCCACTTCAAGGAACTTGTCACTAGGTTTGCGTCCTGTCACCATCTCATAGAGGCAGAACACGATGTGTCCTCCGTCAAGGGCGGGGATAGGTAGCAGGTTCATGACTCCTAGCATAATCGACAGCAAAGCGAGGATATGGAGGAACCTGAACCAATCCCAGGTTGATGGAAATACTTGACCTATAGCGATAAAGCTGCCGACGGACTTGTACGCCTCGGTCTTGGGTGAGGCGACGAGCCTCAGGTCCCTGAGATACCCGCCAATCGTCTCGAAAGTCAGGTTGAAACCGGCGGGGATGGCTTCGATCAAGGAATACGTCTTTGTCGTGTAAGAGGGGACTTGGGCATATACCCCAATCCTTCCCTCACCATCCACAAGGACCGGGACTGAAAGGGTGTCAGTCCCTCTGAGGATCGACGCGCGGACGCTGTCCCCGGGCACTGTGGCGAGATATGCCTTCATGTCCTGGATGAAGGGGGTCTGGACACTGTCCAGGGCCACTATCCGGTCCCCTCGCAGGAAGCCGGCTCCCACATTCGGCGACCCTGACATCACCGAGTCAATCACGAAAGGCACGGCCAGGTCGAACATCCCCGGAGAGTTCAGAACCTCTCCGATCTTGGAGTGGTCGATGTACACCTCAACTGTGTCTCCGTCTCTCAGTACAACCACCTTGTCCACATTCCTGCGGGCGAGATCGGCCTGAAGCATGCCGAAGTTCTCGGGAATATAATCATCCATCCTGATAATCTGATCACCAGCCTTGAATCCAAGATCGATTCCGAGTTTGTCAGGATAAATCTGGCTGCCCTCGTTGGGGATGTATGAGCTTCCCCATATCGCCATTATGCCGATGTAGCAGATTATGGCGAAAATGAAGTTGTAGAGCACACCTCCGATCATAACCAGGAGTCGTTGCCAGGCGGGTTTTGTGCGGAATTCCCAAGGCTCGGGATCCTTTTTCAGGGCTTCCGTGTCCATGCTCTCATCAATCATTCCGCTGATCTTGCAGTAGCCACCCAGTGGCAACCATCCGATTCCATATTCAGTCTCCCAATCCTTCGCTTTCGGGAAAAGCTTGGTGAAGAAACGTCCTTTCGTGCTGAATAACTTGCCGTTATTCCCGATGTCGAAGAAAAGGAAGAACTTCTCCACCCGGATGCCGAAAAGCTTCGCGTAGGTGAAATGACCGAATTCGTGTATAACTATCAG